>NZ_JBYTEO010000069.1:23810-33067 GCF_058791355.1 Pseudomonas sp. EB271-G4-1 | reverse complement strand
CGGTTTAGCCGCGCTGGGCCAAGGATGGCCCATCGCGGCGACCCACGGAGCAGGACCGGAGCGAGGGCATGCCGAGCATTAGCGAGGCACCGAACGCCGGGGGCAAGAGCCCTTGGTTACTTGGGGCTCTTCCAAGTGACTCGCTGTAAGAGCGAAACCCTAAGTGGCCGTTACCGCAGGAATGGATATGTACTCCGTCAACAAACAATAGGTCGGCTGCCAGGCCGCCATCGTTTGAAAATCTTAAGTACGCATCCCCCGCCCACTCACCAGCAACCGCGCACAACCGATGTACAGTACGATCGTCGCCACCACCATGAACGTAATCGCAATGCTGATCCGAATATCCGACACCCCGAGAATGCCGTAACGGAACGCATTGACCATGTGCAGCACCGGGTTGGCCAAGGACACGGTCTGCCAGAACGGCGGCAGCAACGAGATCGAGTAGAACACCCCGCCCAGATAGGTCAAGGGCGTCAGCACAAAGGTCGGGATGATCGAGATGTCATCGAAGTTGCGCGCAAACACGGCGTTGATGAAGCCCAGCAGCGAGAAGATGGTCGCAGTCAGCACCACCACCAGAATGGTCACGCCCAGGTGATGCACCTGCAGATCAGTGAAGAACAGCGACAACAGCGTCACGATGATCCCGACCATCAAGCCGCGCAGTACGCCGCCGAGGGTGTAGCCGATCAGGATGGTGTGCGGCGACACCGGTGACACCATCAATTCTTCGATGGAACGCTGGAACTTGCTGCCGAAGAAACTCGACACCACGTTGCCGTAGGAGTTGGTGATCACCGACATCATGATCAGGCCCGGCACGATGTACTCCATGTAAGTGAAGCCACCCATATCGCCGATTTGTCGACCGATCAGGTTGCCGAAGATCACGAAGTACAGAACCATGGTGATCGCCGGCGGCAGCAGGGTCTGCGGCCAGATCCGGGTAAAGCGCCGGACCTCACGGTAAACGATGGTATTGAGGGCAACGAGGTTGGGCTGCAGCTCGGAACTCATACCGCCACCTTCGACAGATTTTTCTCCACCAGGGACACGAACAACTCCTCGAGGCGATTGGTTTTGTTACGCAGGCTCAGCACTTCAATGTTCTGTTGGGCAAGCTGAGTGAACAGCGCAGTGATGCCCATGCTTTTGTCCACCTGGACTTCCAGGGTGTGGGCATCGAGCAAGCGTGACGGATAGCCGATCAACTGTGGCGGCGCGCTCACGCTGCCCTTCAGATCCAGCAGGAAAGTCTCGACGTGCAGCTGGCCGAGCAACTGTTTCATGCTGGTGTTCTCGACGATGGTGCCGTGATCGATGATGCCGATATTGCGGCACAACTGCTCAGCCTCTTCCAGATAGTGCGTGGTGAGGATGATGGTGATGCCTTTCTTGTTCAGCTCGGTGAGGAAAGTCCACATCGAACGGCGCAGCTCGATGTCCACCCCGGCAGTCGGTTCGTCGAGGATCAACAGGCGCGGTTCGTGGACCAGCGCACGGGCGATCATCAGGCGACGCTTCATGCCACCGGACAGCGAACGCGACGGCACATCGCGCTTGTCCCACAGGCCAAGTTGGGTCAGGTATTGCTCGGCGCGTTCCTTGGCAACTTTCGCCGGGATGCCGTAGTAACCAGCCTGGGTCACGACGATGTCGAAGGTCTTTTCGAACTGGTTGAAGTTGAACTCCTGGGGTACGACGCCGATGCAGCGCTTAAGCGCCGCCGGGTTCTTGTCCAGGTCGTGGCCGAAGATATTCACCGTGCCGCTGGTCTTGTTCACCAGGGTCGAAAGAATGCCGATGGTCGTGGATTTGCCGGCGCCGTTGGGGCCGAGCAAGGCGAAGAAGTCACCTTCGGCGACATCCAGATCGATACCACTCAAGGCCTGGAAACCGTTGCCGTAGGTTTTGGTTAGCTGCCGGATGGACAGAGCGGAACTCATATCGGATTACGCACCAAGAAGGGAAGAAAGGGACAGATATGGGCGGGCGGCGAGCAATGCAACCGCGGCGCATCAGTGCAATGGTGCTTGTCGCCGCCGCACAAGTACAGTCAAGTGTGTCGATAGTGAGTATTAAGTCAACGCGGTCATGACCGCCTTGCGATACGCCGGACGCTCTTTCAACCGTGCGTACCAGGCCTGCAGATGGGGCTGTGGCGAGCGTTCGATCGGCATCTCGAACCAGGCATAAATGAAACTCCCCAAGGGAATGTCGCCCATGCCGATCTCGTCACCGGACAGGTATGGCTGGCTCGCCAGCGCCTGATCGGCCATCGCCAGCAGCGCTTCGCACTCCTTGATTGCAGCCTGGATCGCAGGCCAGTCCTGTTGATCGGCCGGGGTGCGCAATACGCCCCAGAACACCGTACGGAACGGTCCGGCAAAACTCGAAGTGGTCCAGTCCATCCACTTCTCGGCGCTGGCCCGCGCTTGCAGATCTGCCGGATACCACGGGGTGTTCGGCGCATGCCTGGCCATCAGATAGCGGACGATCGCGTTGGATTCCCACAACACGAATCCATCGTCTTCAATCACCGGCACGCGGCCATTGGGGTTCATGGCACGGTACTCGGGCGTATCGACGACACCAAAGGCACCGCCCGCATCAATGGCCTCATAGGCCAGGCCCAATTCCTCGGCGGCCCACAATGGTTTTCTGACATTCGATGAATTTTTCCGACCCCAGATCTTCAGCATGACCGCCTCTTTATGGATGAATGCGCAGGCAGCATACGCCGGATCAGGCGCGACTCAAATCGCTGCGCATGTCTCCCAGCAGCGGCGCAAGATGCTCGCCGAACAGGTGCGGATAGCACTTTTCAAGGTGTTCGAAGAAGAACTTTTCCGGCACGTCGGTGAACTGGCCGTGGTCGATCAGGTACTCCATCAACTGCTCGCCGTCGCGATTGAAGGGATGAAACACGCTGTCATTGATCCCGTCGAATTCCAGCGGCGCCACATTGAATAAGTCGCACAACCCCTGGTTGAACGCAGGGGTGGCCTTGACCCAACGACCATTCAAATAGAGCTCGGTGTAGCCGTGCATGGCGAACACGTCGCTCTTGAGCAATTCGAGCAGGCGCGGGGTCGACAGATGATTGCGCACGTCAGCCAGACCGATGCGTGCAGCAATCCCGCAATGCCGCGCGGCACCGGCCAGCAGCGTGGCTTTGGGCACGCAATAACTCTCCCCGCTCGCCAGCGCATAACTGCCACGCAAGGTCTGTGGGTCACGGCTGAAGGTGTACGGGTTGTAGCGCACCGCCTCGCGCACGGCGTAATAGAGTTGGATCGCCTGCTGGAGCGGGTCGCAACTGGCGCCACGATGTTTTTCGGCGAACTCCACCACGCAGGGGTGGTCACTATCGATGAAGCGGCCGGGGCTCAGATACTCATGCATGCGGGCAATCTCCAGGGCAAGCCCCGAGTCTAGCGAGAGGTTCAGCACAGAGATAACGACGTTTCGGCCAAACATGGGCGCTTTGCCGCCCGCTCAATGAACGATTTTTCACGGTCTGTCGCACCTGAGGCCTACACAATCATCCAGGGTTTCCCACGATTTCAATCACCTCGCTCTGACCACCCCGTTTCGCGGATGCCGTCTAAGCTCTGTGGGTTGGTTCGCCCTGGGTTCACGGAGGATTAAATATGCTGCTGTTGTGGATACTGGTTCTGGTTGTCGGGATAGCTTATTTAGCCCACCGTCGCATCGCGCCGCTGCCTGCCCTGGGCATCGTGGCTGTCTTTCTGCTGGCAATGGGCGCATTCAGCCGCGCACCGGGCTGGCTGCTGTTGATTTTCTGGGTGCTCACCGCCGCCGTGGCGGCGCCTCTGCTATTGCCTGACCTGCGCCGCAAATTCTTCAGCGCACCGATGTTCAACTGGTTCCAGAAAACCCTGCCGCCGATGTCGGACACCGAACGCGACGCCATCGAAGCCGGTACGGTGTGGTGGGACGGCGAGCTGTTCAGCGGTCGTCCGGACTGGAACAAGCTGCTGTCCTATCCCAAGGTGCAACTGAACGAGGAAGAACAGGCTTTCATCGACGGTCCGACCGAAGAGCTCTGCGCCATGGTCAGCGACTGGCAGCTCGGTCAAACCATGGACTTGCCGGCCGAGGCCTGGACTTACATCAAGGACAACGGCTTTTTTGCCCTGATCATTCCCAAAGAGTTTGGCGGCAAGGGGTTCTCGGCCTACGCCCACTCGCAAGTGGCGATGAAACTGGCCAGTCACAGCGGCGATCTGGCTTCTACCGTGATGGTCCCCAACTCCCTCGGCCCGGCCGAACTGTTGCTGCACTACGGCACCGACGAGCAACGCAACCATTACCTGCCACGCCTGGCGCGCGGCGACGAAATTCCCTGTTTTGCACTGACCGGCCCTCTCGCGGGTTCGGACGCGGGCGGCATGCCTGACACCGGGGTGATCTGCAAAGGCGAATGGGAAGGCAAGGAAACCCTCGGCCTACGACTCAATTGGGAAAAGCGCTACATCACCCTGGGCCCGGTCGCCACCCTGCTCGGCCTGGCGTTCAAGGCGTACGATCCGGACCACTTGCTGGGCGAGGAGGAAGACCTGGGTATCAGCCTGGCGCTGATTCCAACCGATCTGCCCGGTGTTGAAATCGGCCGTCGTCACCTGCCCCTGGGGGCGGCGTTCATGAACGGTCCTAATTCCGGCAAGGACGTTTTCGTACCGTTGGAGTTCCTGATCGGCGGCCAGGAAATGCTCGGCAAGGGCTGGATGATGCTGATGAATTGCCTGTCCGTCGGGCGTTCGATTTCCCTGCCGGCGGTGGGCACCGGCATGGCCAAGTTCACCAGCCTGGTGACCGGCCAGTACGCGCAGATCCGCGAGCAGTTCAATGTGCCGATCGCCGCTTTCGAAGGCATCCAGGAAGCCATGGCGCGCATCGGCGGCAACGCCTGGATGATGGACGCCGCGCGGATGCTGACTGCCAACGCGGTGGACCTCGGCGAGAAACCGTCGGTGCTGTCGGCGATTCTCAAGTACCACCTCACCGAGCGTGGCCGCGAGTGCATCAGCCAGGCGATGGATGTGCACGGCGGCAAGGCGATCATCATGGGGCCGAACAACTACCTGGGCCGCAAATGGAACGGCGCACCGATCTTCATTACCGTGGAAGGCGCGAACATTCTTTCGCGCAACCTGATGATCTTCGGCCAGGGCGCGATTCGCTGCCACCCCTTCGTGCTCAAGGAAATGGCCCTGGCCACTCGGGAGGACAAGGATCAGGCACTTACCGAGTTCGATGGCCTGCTGCTCAAGCACATCGGCTTTGCCGTGGGCAACGCCGCCAGCACGCTGGTGCTGAACCTCGGTTTCGGGCACCTGGAGCACGTACCGGGCGACAAGCTCAGCCAGGGTTATTTCCGCGCGCTGAACCGTCAGGCAGCCGCATTCGCCCTGCTCGCCGACCTCAGCATGATGCTGCTCGGCGGCGAACTGAAACGGCGCGAACGCCTGTCGGCACGATTGGGTGATGTGTTGAGCAACCTGTATCTGGCCAGCGCCGCGCTCAAGCGCTACAACGACCTCGACTCGCCGGAATACATGAAGCCGCTGTTTACCTGGGCCATGGAGGAAAGCCTCGGTCACGGCGAGCGGGCCATGGACGAATTGCTGAACAACTTTCCGAGCAAGGTGCTGGCCTGCCTGTTGCGGGTGATCGTGTTCCCGTTCGGGCGTCGTCACAAAGGGCCTTCGGACAAACTCGGCGCCGAAGTCGCCGCAGTGATTGGCCGCGCCAAGGGGGATCCGGCCCTGGAGGAAGTGCTGCTGGGTTGCTATCGCCCGCAATCGGTCGAAGACCCTGTTGGCGTCCTGCAGCACACCTGCGATCAGTTGAACGCCGCGCTACCCATGCGTAAAAAACTGCATATGGCGCTCAAGAGCGGCCAGGTCAAACCGGTCGCTGGAGAAAATGTCATCGATGCCGCACTGGAAGCCGGCGTACTGCAACCGGTGGAAGCACACACTCTTCGAGAGGCCGAAGTGGCACGTCGCAAAGTGATCGATGTCGATGCTTTCGACAAAGAGGAAATAGCACTGACCGATGGCAAGGTCCGCTGATCCATCCAGCGCCCCATCATGGGAAAATGCGCGCGGGGGCTTTATACTCCCGCGCCCGTTTTGCTCTTGAGGACTTATCTCGTGTCCAACATCGTTGCCGATCATCTCGTTTTGCTCGACCATCTGCGCAGCATCCTGGTCGCCGTAGGTGAGGCCGAACAGGTTCCCGACGAAAGCCATGCCTTGTTCCTGGAGCGCTTCGACGAACTGCTTGCACTGCTGCCGGTCGACCCGATCGAAAGCCAATACCTGGGCCAGGACATCCTGTGCCAGGTCATCACCCGCTACCCGCAAATCGCCCACCTGGTGCCACGCGACCTGCTTTGGTACTTCGCCGGTGACTGCCTGCATTACATGCCCGATGATGAAATCGACCTGTACCAGGCACTGGAAGAACGTCGCTTCGAAGCCGAACAGAATGACGAGCCTTTCGACTGGAACCAGGAAAAACAGCTGCTGTCCCTGTCCAATCAAGACAGCAAGCACTGATGAAAAAGGCCCGCATGGTTGAACATGCGGGCCTTTTTTCAGGATCAAAAGATCGCAGCCTTCGGCAGCTCCTACATGGAAATCACGTACACCCTGTAGGAGCTGCCGAAGGCTGCGATCTTTTGATCTTTCCTCAGAACAACCCCTCACTTTCGGGCAGCTCATACTCCGAAACCGCAATATTCGAACTGCTCGACTTGCCCGGCTTGCCCAACGTCGGCTCCTTCTCCAGGCACTCCACCAGGTAATCGATCAACACCCGCAGCTTGGGTGGCAGGTATCGCGTGGGCGAGTACAGCAACCACGCGCCTCCGTGGTAGGACGCCAGGAAAGTCCAGTCCGGTAACACTTGCACCATCAATCCCTTCTCCAAGGCACGACGCGCGGTGAAGTACGGCAGGCTGCCGATGCCGATGTGCTGCAGTACCGCGCCAAAACGTACGCCCGTGTGATTGGCGGCATATCGCCCGCGCACCCCGACGGTTACGGATTTGCTGCCCTTCTTGAACTTCCAGCGCGCATCGCTCGGGGTTTCGCCCAAGTAGATGCAACTGTGGTTGAGCAGGTCATGGGGGTGAGTCGGCGTACCGTGCTCAGCCAGGTATTGGGGTGTGGCGCAGAGTAAATGGTCGATGCTCAGCAGCTGTCGCCCCACCAACCCCGCTGGCGGACGGTCGGTGATACGAATCGCCAGGTCGACGTGATCGTCGATCAGATCCACCTGACGGTCCTCAAGCAACAGCTCCACATCCACCTTGGGGTAACGGCGCAAAAACTCCGGCATATGCGGGTGAATCACAATTCGACCGACCGCTTTCGGCACGCTGAGGCGCACCACCCCTTCGGGCTCGTCGGTGAACTGGCCACTGATTTCCATCACTGACCGGGCGGCGTTGACCATCTCCTGACAGCGCTTGAAGACCTCCTCGCCACCGTCGCTCAACCGTAACTTGCGCGTGGTCCGTTGCAGCAGGCGAGTGGCCAGGGCCTTTTCCAGTCGCGAGATACTGCGACTGACAGCCGAGGGCGAAGAGCCCAACTGGCGTGCGGCTTCGGAGAAGCTGCCGGTTTCGACGACCTTGACGAAAATCGCCATTTCACCCAGCAACGGCAGTGGAAGATTTATGCTCACAACGCAACAGTCCTTTGATGTTTGAACGGATTATCACGCCAAACCGCGCTTCATATAATAAAAAATAGAAATTTGAATACGAGCATGGAATATGACGCTTCGCCTCTTTTTCCATAGTGATGACCTCAAGGCCAATGTGGAAGTCCTGGACTGCGCACCTCACGAGAACGAATTTGCCGTGGTGCTGCGCGCAACCTTGTTTCACCCTCAGGGCGGCGGGCAACCTTGTGATATAGGCTGGATTGGCGACAGCCGGGTACTACGCGTAGTCCAGGATCCAGACCGGATCGTCCATTTCGTCGATCAGCCAATCAACCTTGGCATGACTTTGATTCGGGTGGATGAACAGCCTCGCCAGATCAATACGCGCATGCATTCAGCCGGCCATCTGATTGGACACTTCGTCCAGGCCATGGGCTGGATGCCAATCAAGGCGCATCACTGGCCCGGTGAAGGGCGGGTGCAATTCAAACCGTCAGAATCGGCGCTGGACGTTGACGCGCAGACCGTGCAATACGGCCTCGAACAGTGGATCGCCCATGACCTGCCGCGCCTGACATCGCTGCGCGAAGGCGCCCGGGAAATCAGTTTTGGCGAACTGCCCGCCTATGGCTGTGGCGGCACCCATGTACGTAGCCTGAAGGATTTGGGCGCGGTCACGATCGCGTCACTTTCGCAAAAGAAAGGCACGTTGTCCGTCCACTACCACGTGGACTGAGTCCCCCCCGACCTTCTGGAGTTGCAATGCTTTCTAATTACCTGGGCGAATTCCTGGCATTGGCGACGATTCACTTTCTGGCCGTGGTCGCGCCCGGACCGGATTTCGCCGTGACGATTCGCCAGAGTGTGCGTTTCGGCCGAATGGTTGGCATCTGCACGGCACTGGGGATCGGCGCGGGGATTTCCGTGCACGTGCTGTATACCTTGCTCGGAGTCGGAGCGCTGATGCATACCACGCCCTGGCTATTGACGGTGGCCAAGGTCGTGGGTGGAGCCTACATTCTTTATCTGGGTGTCAGCCTGGTGCGCAGCCGGCCGAAATCCGTATTGGAAGGCGATCAGCCGACAGATCAACCCGTTGTCGAGCAAACGCTGCTGAAGGCGTTCACGACAGGCTTTCTGACCAACGCCACCAATCCCAAGGCCACACTGTTCTTCCTGGCGATCTTCACCACGATCATCAGCGCCACGACACCCCTGAAGATCCAGGCGCTATACGGTGCATGGATGTGCCTTGTGAATGCCCTGTGGTTTGTGATCGTTGCCTTGTTCTTTTCAAGCAGCCGGGTCAGGTTGCTGTTCATGCGCATGGGACACTGGTTCGAACGCAGCATGGGGGTGGTCCTGATTCTGTTCGCCGGGCGGTTGATCCTGTCGATGTAAAGCAGCGTCAGCAGCTAAATCGCGCACAAACAAAAACGCCGCTCAATGAGCGGCGTTTTTGTTAAATATGGAGCGGGAAACGAGACTCGAACTCGCGACCCCGACCTTGGCAAGGTCGTGCTCTACCAACTGAGCTATTCCCGCAC
>NZ_JBYTEO010000069.1:0-23712 GCF_058791355.1 Pseudomonas sp. EB271-G4-1 | reverse complement strand
TGGAGCGGGAAACGAGACTCGAACTCGCGACCCCGACCTTGGCAAGGTCGTGCTCTACCAACTGAGCTATTCCCGCATTGGCGTCCCCTAGGGGACTCGAACCCCTGTTACCGCCGTGAAAGGGCGGTGTCCTAGGCCACTAGACGAAGGGGACACACTACAACATTCACTCCCTGCTTCGTTTCGCTGTTCGCTTTACGCTGCAAGTGGCGCGCATTCTATGGATGGATTGAGAGGTCGTCAACCCCCTGTTATAAATTTATTTAAATCAATGACTTCGCGCTGCTTTGCGACCCCTCCCGGCTTTTCTGTCGCCTGGGGTCTGGCGCCTATATTCTGACACTCGCCAAGACGTTATAGTCGACGCCATGAGTGATGGCAATATGCTTCAGAGTGCCAGCATTTATATACGCGGATCGCGGCCGATAAACCTTCAGCCACGCCGAGCCGGCGCCTGAAGGCCAGGCCACTTCACTCGCACGCAAACCCTATAAAGAGGTCTTACCGGTGACACCACTCATGATCACCCTGCTCGTCGTAGCCGGGATCGCACTCTTGATCGCCATTGGCTACATCAACCATGTGGTGGAAAACAATAAGCTGGAGAGGGCCCGCACCAAGGTTGAACTCAATGATCGCCTGCGTCGCTGTGGGGAGATCACCGAGACGTTTCCCGGCCAGTTGATGACGCCAGCGCTTAAACTGTTGCTGACGCGCCTGGAACTGAATGTTTGCCAACGCCTGCTGAATCTGGAAAAGACCAGCGCCAACCTCAAGGCCCGGATTACTGAACTTGAGGCTCTGGTTGGCCAGGGCGAATCAATTCCAGTCAACAACCCACCGGCACCGATCCAGACCGAAGCCAAGGCCAAGGACGTGCGTTTCCTGCTCGAAGCCCTGCACGGCCAAATCACCCGCGCTGCCCAGGATGGTTTTTTGCCACCCAATGAAGCCAAGGGCTGGATTCGTCAAGTGCGCCATATCCTTGTGCTGCTTCACATCGAGTTTTTCAACAACCTCGGCCAGCATGCCCTGCAGCAGAACCAGCCCGGCCAAGCGCGACTGGCGTTCGAACGCGGCGTGCAGTACCTGCGCAAACAACAGGAACCCCAGGTCTACGCCGAACAACTGGAATACCTGGAAAAACTCCTGGCCCGCGCCAACGACCAGGTCATGGACCGTATCGCTCCGGTAGAGGGTGACGTCAACCAATTGACCGAAGGCCTGAAGGACGTCGAGGCGGATGCGGACTGGAAGAAGAAAGTGATCTACGACTGATCACAGAACGAACGTAAAAAAGCAGTAATACACACGAAGATCAAAAGATCGCAGCCTGCGGCAGCTCCTACATGAAACGTGATCCAGTAGGAGCTGCCGCAGGCTGCGATTTTTTAGCGGCTGTCAGGCCAGCATTAAAGCCTGAAATGCCCCACCATTCCCTTTAGCTCAACCCCCAACTGCGCCAGCTCGATACTCGACGCCGCATTGCCCTGCATCGCCAGCGAAGACTGATCCGCACTCGCACGAATACTCGTGACGCTGCGATTGATTTCCTCGGCCACCGAGCTCTGCTCTTCGGCAGCAGCGGCGATCTGCTGGTTCATCTGCTGGATCAAGGACACGGCCGCCGCGATACTCCCCAGCGCACTTTCAGTCTGCAGTGCATCGCTGACGGCGAGTTTCACCAACTCACCGCTGCTTTGTATCTGCTGCACCGAGGCCTGCGCCGCCGCGCGCAAGGCGCTGACCAGTCGCTCGATCTCTTCGGTCGATTGCTGGGTGCGCTTGGCCAGGGCCCGCACTTCATCGGCCACCACCGCAAACCCCCTGCCCTGCTCGCCCGCCCGGGCTGCTTCGATGGCCGCATTCAGGGCCAACAGGTTGGTCTGCTCCGCCACGCTCTTGATAACGCCGAGCACCGTGCCGATGTTCTGGATTTCCGCGCTCAGGCTTTCGATACTTGAACTGGCCGAAGTCGCGGAATCCGCCAGTTGCTCGATCCGCACCATACTCTGGCGCACCACCTGCTGCCCGCTTTCAACCTTGCCATCCGCTGTTTGCGCCGCCAGCGCGGCCTCTTCGGCGTTACGCGCAACGTCGTGCACGGTGGCGGTCATCTGGTTCATGGCCGTGGCAACCTGCTCGGTTTCTTCCTTCTGGCTGCTGACTTCGAGGTTGGTCTGCTCAGTCACGGCAGACAAGGATTGCGCTGAAGTGGCCAACTGCTCGATGCCCGCCTGCAAACCGCTGACGATCTGGCTCAGCCCTGCGCCCATCTGCTGCATGGCCTCCATCAACTGACCGATCTCGTCACGACGGGTCACCTCGACCTTCGCACTCAGGTCCCCTGCAGCGATCTGCTGCGCCACACGAATCACAGTGCGCAGCGGCGCCACGATCAAGCGGGTAATCACCCACGCTGCAATCAAGCCAACCAGCAAGGCCAGCACCGAAGAGCCGAGTATCAGTAGCGAGTTGTTTTTCAGTTGCGCCTGCATCGACTGGTCTTCGGCGACATAGGCCTGATCCACCCGCTCCACCACCTGGGCAGCGCGTTGGTGCAATTGTTGGTAGACGGTTTTTTCCTGCTCCAGCAGGCCGGTGTACTCAGCGAGCTTGTCGCTGAAACTGGCGATATGGCCGGTGACTTCATTGAGGACCGTCTGGTAACCCTCATCCTTGACCGTGGTCTTGAGTTGCTCGGCCTGGGCCAGCGCCTGGCTGGCCTGCTCGATCTTGCCCTGCCCGGCGCTGTCGTCGCCCTTGCGGCTCTGGGCCAGACGCACGTGTGCTTCGTTCATGGCTTGCAACATCAACCGAGAAACCTGGCTGACCTGACTGGCTTGCTCGATGAACGCGGCCCCGTCCTTGCCTTCGGTTTCCTTCAGCGTGTAAGCGCCGTCATCGGCGAGCCCGGCTTGCAGGACGTCGAGATTGTTGGCCACGCTGGACACCGACCAACTGGCCATTTCCAGCGCCAGGTCCTTGGCCTGGCTGAGCGAGACAAACTCGTCAAACGCCTTGCGGTAAGCCCCCAGGGACTGCTCGACATCATTCATGACCGGTACATTGGCCGCCGATGCTGACTTGAGCTGGTTTGCCAGGGCGATCAGGCCGTCAACGCCTGCGTGCAGGGCATCGACGGTTTTCGGGCTGCCATGCAAGGCATATTCCTGCTCCAGCAGTCGCACCTTGAGCAAACCGCTGTTGAGCGAAGACATCTGCTTGAGCCCGTCGAAGCGCTGGCTGATGGTTTGCAGCGACCATACACCGATCGCCGCCACCAGGGCCGTCAGCAGCAACACCAGCGCAAACCCTACACCCAGTTTTTTTGCCATACCGAGGTTGGCAAAACGTCCTTGCACGGCCGAATTCATTGCACTCAGTCCCCCGCCATTATCAGTAACAGCAGAGTCGCAACGGCCCCGTATCAACACAAGACTCTGGCGCCTGAATAATGGCAAAAAGCTACGCCCGCGTCGTTTTCAGAACGCTGGAGGTCGATCCGCTATCAAAACGCGGTAACTCCGCCGTCCACGGCCAATGAGTGCCCCGTGGTAAAGGCCGCGCCATCGCTGCACAGGTACAGCACCGCGCTGGCGATTTCCTCGACCTTGCCGATGCGGCCGACCGGGTGCATCGCATTGGCGAACTCGCCCTTCTTCGGGTCTGCCTCATAAGCACGGCGGAACATGTCGGTGTCGATCACCGCCGGGCACACGGCATTGACGCGGATTTTTTTCTTGGCGTATTCAATCGCGGCCGATTTGGTCAGGCCGATGACAGCGTGCTTGGACGCCGCGTAGATGCTCATCTTCGGCGCAGCCCCGAGACCTGCCACTGACGCGGTATTGACGATTGCACCGCCGCCTTGGGCCAGCAACAAAGGCAATTGGTACTTCATGCACAACCAGACGCCTTTGACGTTGACGCCCATGATCGCGTCAAACTCCTCGACCGTACCTTCGGCCAGCTTGCCTTTTTCGATCTCGATACCGGCATTGTTGAACGCATAGTCGAGACGGCCGTAGGTATTGACCACTTCATCCATCAGGTTCTTTACATCGCTTTCCACTGTCACGTTGCACCTTACGAAGGTCGCTTCACCGCCAGCCGTACGGATCAGCGCGACCGTGCCCTCGCCGCCCGCCGTGTCCATGTCGGCCACCACCACCTTCAAGCCTGCGGCGGCAAACGCCTGGGCAGTGGCCCGGCCGATGCCGGCTGCCGCGCCTGTCACCACTGCCACCTGGCCGGAAAACGTCATGCTCATTGTGCTGTCCTCGAAGAGTAGTTTGCGGGGGATCGCGAGTTCCCAGCATAGCCACAGCCCCCAAGGCCCGGCAGCACTATCAAACGGCCGGTTGAGCCACCATGAGTGGCAGTGATGGAACTACCGTACCAACTATCACTGTACTGGATAAGACTGTATTCGCCGGATCAGCCGAACTTGCGGCATCGACCTCGAGGGTCTATCAACAAGGTTTCATTCATCCTGAGTGCCTGCCATGACGTCCCAGACCAATCGCCAATTTCTGCTCGCCAAACGCCCAGTGGGTGCCGCGACCCGGGAAACATTTACTTATCAGGAAGTACCGGTCGGCGAACCGGCTGCAGGCCAGATCCTGGTCAAGAACGAATACCTGTCCCTGGACCCGGCCATGCGCGGCTGGATGAACGAAGGCAAGTCCTACATCCCGCCGGTCGGTCTTGGCGAAGTGATGCGCGCGTTGGGCGTGGGCAAAGTCATCGCTTCAAACAACCCTGGCTTCGCGGTGGGCGACTACGTCAACGGCGCCCTCGGCGTACAGGATTATTTCCTGGGTGAGCCGCGTGGGTTCTATAAGGTCGATCCGCAACTGGCGCCGCTACCGCGCTATTTATCCGCACTGGGCATGACCGGTATGACCGCTTACTTCGCGCTGCTTGACGTGGGTGCGCCCAAGGCCGGCGATACCGTCGTACTGTCGGGCGCTGCCGGTGCGGTGGGCAGCATTGCCGGGCAGATTGCCAAGATCAAGGGCTGTCGGGTAGTCGGTATCGCCGGCGGCGCGGACAAGTGCAAGTTCCTCATCGACGAGCTGGGTTTTGACGGCGCCATCGACTACAAGAACGAAGATGTCGTGGCCGGCCTCAAGCGCGAGTGCCCCAAAGGCGTGGACGTGTTTTTCGACAACGTGGGCGGCGATATCCTCGACGCGGTATTGAGCCGCTTGAACTTCAAGGCAAGGGTGGTGATCTGTGGCGCCATCAGCCAGTACAACAACAAGGAAGCGGTCAAGGGCCCGGCCAACTATCTGTCACTGCTGGTCAACCGCGCACGCATGGAAGGTTTTGTGGTGATGGACTACGCCGCGCAGTTCGCCGCCGCCGGACAGGAAATGGCTGGCTGGATCGCCAAGGGGCAGCTCAAGAGCAAGGAAGATATCGTCGAAGGCCTGGAGACCTTCCCGGAGACGCTGATGAAGTTGTTCAGCGGGGAGAATTTCGGCAAGTTGGTTCTAAAGGTTTAAAAGTGATCGATTAAAAGATCGCAGCCTCGTTTCACTCGACAGCTCCTACACAGCTCCTACAGGGAAATGCGGCCCCCTGTAGGAGCTGGCGCAGCCTGCGATCTTTTACGCCAGTTCGGCCACCACATCGGCCAAAGCCTTGGCCGGATCTGCGGCCTGGCTGATCGGGCGGCCGATCACCAGGTAATCGGAACCGGCATCCAGCGCCTGGCGCGGAGTCAGGATACGGCGTTGATCGTCCTGGGCGCTGCCCGCCGGGCGAATCCCAGGGGTCACCAATTGCAGCGACGGGTGCGCCGATTTCAGCGCCTGGGCTTCCAGGGCCGAGCACACCAGGCCATCCATACCGGCTTTTTCCGCCAGGGCGGCCAAGCGCAGAACCTGCTCTTGCGGCTCGATGTCCAGGCCGATACCCGCCAGATCCTCACGCTCCATGCTGGTCAACACCGTCACACCGATCAGCAGCGGTTTTGGCCCGGTGCGCTGGTCCAGCACTTCGCGACAAGCCGCCATCATGCGTAGGCCACCGGAGCAGTGAACGTTGACCATCCACACGCCCATTTCCGCCGCGGCCTTGACGGCCATGGCCGTGGTGTTGGGGATGTCGTGGAACTTGAGGTCCAGGAACACTTCGAAACCCTTGTCACGCAGGGTGCCGACGATTTCCGAAGCACAGCTGGTGAACAGTTCTTTACCGACTTTGACCCGGCACAGTTTCGGGTCCAATTGATCGGCCAGCTTCAGTGCGGCGTCACGGGTAGGGAAATCCAGGGCGACGATGATAGGAGTCTGGCAGGCGGACATGAGTGGGCTCTCAGGCAAGTCGAAATCGGCGCGCATTGTAGCGGAACCAATGGCCCTGCGGGACCCGATGATCGGTAAATCGTCGAGATCGCTCCGCCAAGACTAGCCTCTGCGGCAATTGTGTCGAGTTCGGTACAGTCACGACACGCCCCCAACATCCTTGTCCGCTACCCTCGGCAACCGCAATACGTCCTTGGCTCAGCACTTCCCGCCTCCGGGCAGGACGCCTATGCTGGAACCACAACCTCGCAGCCTATCTTTGTGGTTGGCAGCCTACCTGGCAGATGAACCCACGCATGCACAACACTCCAGCCCCCGTGAACGACGATCAAAAAGCGCCCGGCGATGAAAAACGCTGGAGCATTCGCGCCCTGATCGTCGACGATGATGTGCCGATCCGCGAGCTGATGATCGACTACCTGGCGCGTTTCAACATCCATGCAAGCGGGGTCACTGATGGCGCCGCCATGCGCCTGGCGATGCAGGCGGAGCATTTCGACGTGGTGGTGCTCGACTTGATGCTGCCCGGCGAAGACGGCCTGTCGCTGTGCCGCTGGTTGCGCGGCGAATCGGATATTCCGATCCTGATGCTCACGGCCCGTTGCGAACCCACCGACCGGATCATCGGTCTCGAGCTCGGCGCCGACGACTACATGGCCAAGCCGTTCGAACCCCGCGAACTGGTCGCACGCATCCAGACCATTCTGCGCCGGGTGCGGGACGACCGCAGCGAACAACGGGCGAACATCCGTTTCGACAATTGGCGTCTGAACAGCGTGCTGCGCCAATTGGTTGCAGCCGATGGCCTGGTGGTGCCGCTGTCCAATGCCGAATTTCGCCTGTTGTGGGTGTTTATTGAACGTCCGCGCCGGGTCCTCAGCCGCGAGCAACTGCTGGATGCCGCTCGTGGCCGTTCGATCGAAGCCTTCGATCGCAGCATTGACCTGCTGGTGTCGCGCCTGCGGCAGAAACTCGGTGACGATCCCAAGGCCCCGCAACTGATCAAAACCGTGCGTGGTGAGGGTTACCTGTTTGACGCCCGGGATATCGGTTGATGCGGGCGCGCTTCGATACGTTGTTCGGCCGTCTGTTTGGAGTACTGCTGATCGCGATTGTCCTGGCACACCTGCTGGCATTTGCATGGTTTCACTACTACGGCCCGCCGCCTCCCCCTCCCCCGCCGGCGTTTCCCGAAGACATGGACGGTCAACGCCCACCGATGGACCCGCGCCTGGCCCCCCGCCCTGCCAGGCCATGGTTTGGCGGACCACTGGTACCGCTGACGTTTCAGCTGATCTCGCTGATCATTGCAGCCTGGTACGGCGCCAAATTACTCAGCCGGCCGATTCAACGCCTTAGCGACGCGGCCGAGCGCCTGAGTGAAAACCTCGACAGTGCGCCACTGGAGGAATCCGGCCCACGGGAAGCGCGACAAGCGGCGCACACGTTCAACAAAATGCAGCAACGCATCATCGAGCAGGTCAAGCAGCGCTCGCGCATGCTCGGCGCGGTATCCCACGACCTGCGCACGCCCCTGTCGCGTCTCAAACTGCGCCTGGAACAAATTGACGACGACAAGCTGCAAGGACAGATGCGCCAGGATCTGGACGACATGATCAGCATGCTCGATGCGACGCTCGGCTACCTGCACGAACAGCGCACCAGCGAGGCGTCACAGTGGATGGATGTGCAGGCGCTGGTCGAGTCCCTGAGCGAAAACGCCCAGGACCAGGGGGCAAACGTCCAGGCCAGCGGTCATTGCGCGCCGCTGCAAGTCCAGCCGATGGCACTGCGCTCCTGTATCAACAACCTGCTGGACAACGCCTTGCGTTATGCCGGGAATGCGTTGATCACGCTCGAAGATAATCGCCAACACCTGGTGATCAGGGTCATCGACCATGGTCCAGGGATCGCGGCGGATAAACGTGAGGCCGTATTCGAACCGTTCTTCCGATTGGAAGGCTCACGCAATCGCAACTCCGGCGGCGTCGGCCTGGGCATGACCATTGCTCGCGAGGCGGCGCAACGCCTGGGCGGGCAGCTCAGCCTGGAAGAAACCCCCGGTGGTGGGCTGACGGCGATCATCCGCCTGCCCAGGACCTGAGTGCAGCGCAAGGATTGAATTCAGCGACGGTCATCAATCCGCGACTGGCTTTTGCTCCAGTCGGTCAACAGGCTGTAAGCCACGGCCAGCAATGTCGGCCCGATAAACAGGCCAATGAATCCGAATGCAATCAAACCACCAAACACCCCTAGCAACACAATCACCAGCGGCAAATTCCCACCCCGGCTGATCAAGTAAGGCTTGAGCACGTTGTCCACGCCGCTGATGATGAACATGCCCCAGACGCCAAGGAACACCGCCATCCCGTACTCACCCTTCCAGGCCAGCCAGGCAGTGGCTGGAATCCATACCAGCGGCGGCCCCATGGGAATCAGGCTGAGCAGGAAGGTCACGATACCGAGCACCAATGCCCCAGGGACGCCGGCAATCAGGAAGCCGATCAACGCCAGGACCGCCTGGGCCGCGGCAGTGCCGATCACGCCGTTTACCACCCGTTGCACGGTGCCCGCCACCAGTTCGATGTAGTACCCGGCACGGTGGCCAATCAGCCGCTCCAGCAAACCATGAACAAAGGCCGCCAACCGTGGTCCGTCGCGATAGAAAAAGAACACGAAGACAATGCTCAGGGTCAGCTCGAGGATGCCGCCGCCAATCTGCGCGCTACGCGCCAGCAACCAGTTGCCGACCTGGCCCAGATAAGGCTTGAGCGACACCATCATCGCCGCGCCCTGCTGATCGATACTGTTCCAGATGACCACCAGCCGCTCGCCCACCAGGGGAATGCTGCCCAGCCAGGTCGGCGCTTCAGGCAGGCCGTCGACCTGCACATCCTTGATGAACGCCGTGGCGTCGCGCACATGATCCGCCAAGTTGAACCCCAGCCACACCAGCGGCGCCGCCACCAGCACCATCCAGCCCACGGTCAGCAGGGCCGCCGCCAAGGATTCGCGGCCATTGAGCCAGCGGGTCAGCAGGCGCATCAGCGGCCAACTGGCGAACGCCAGCACCGCGCCCCAGAACAGGGCCGACCAGAACGGCGCCATCACCCATAAGCTCGCGCCAAACAGCACCAGGAGCAGGATCTGCACCAACAGCCGATCGTTATTGATCATCACAGTCTCGAAAAAATCATTCAGCAAAAAGAGTAGGCGAACACGCCACGCGTGTTCGCCGGATGACGCTTATCGCAGCAGTTTGATATGCAATCCAGGACCGTCGACACCACCGGTTTCCATCCGCGCCGCACGTACGCCCTGCTCGATCAACGATTGACGCCAGGCTTCAGCGTTGGGCCCGGACACACTGACCCGCAAGGTGGTGTCCAGGTTCAGGCCCCGGGAGATCAGGCGCAGCCATTTGTCATCGGGTGTTTGCGTCAACTTGGGGAAGTCGAGTTCACCGGTACTCTTGAGCTCGCGCAGCAAGGTTGCGGACGTCGGCAGCAAATCCCCCAGCGGGGCGACGGCGTCGAATTGTTCGACGTGCAGATAGGCTTTGCGATTACCACGGGTGATGCTGTAGAGCGCCACCAGCGTATTGTCCTTCGGTGCGGCCAGGCGTAACAGCAGGTAAGCCTGCTCACTATCGGCGCCATAGAGCTTGGCGTTGCCGAACACTTCGTTGGCCCATAGGCTGCTTTCGCCACAATCTCGCGCCTGGCACCAGAACAGCAATTGGGCGTCCTGCTGTTGAAGCGCTTCGCGCGCAGCGGTGAAGGCCTCGGTCGAGGAATGTTCCGCCGGCAATTCATAGGTCACTGAGGTGACATGCCCACGAGCACTGACCTGCCCGTCAAAGCGCAACTGACCGCTGATCTTGCGGATCGAGCCGAGCGGGTAGATCCGTTCAAGCTCGGCCGTGGGGCGATAGTCGACGATCTGCGCATCGGTCATGCGCGGCACGATCGGCAAGTCCTGACTGCCGGGCAGATCGACGGCTAATGAGAGTGGACTGAAACAACTGAGCATCAGCAAACTGAATGAGCGCATGGATAGACTCATCGGATCAGCATGCCCTTGTGGCCATTCGGGGGCGCAGCGGTGTAGAGGTCTATCATGGTTGTCTCCCTTTTCAACCCACCCAGCCTCGACAGTTGCCCGGCGCAAGTCAAGGAATGGCGAAGAACCGATTGAAACAGTCTGCGACAAGGTCGGCACCGGGTTCATCATTCAAGTGCAAATGATGGCCGCCTGGCAGCTGTTCAAGACTAAAGGGTAGACGCTCCAGCAACTCCGGATGTTTGGCGAGCATGCCGTCAGCGGCGACCACCAGTTTCGCCGGACAGGCGACCCGCTGGACGAAGGCCATGGCCTGCTCGGTGGTAAGGCGCAGCGGCGATGGCAGCGTGAGGCGATTGTCGGTGCGCCAGGTATAACCGCCCGGCACCGGCATCAAGCCACGCTGGGCCAGCAGTTCGGCGGCTTCGCGACTGACCGCCACCAGGCCTTTCATGCGTGCTTCGATGGCGCGGTCTTGGGTGCTGTAGACCGGTTTGCGTTTTTCCCGCAGATCCAGTTGCGCCTGCAGGGCCATGCCCATGCGTTCGGCAGCGTTTTCGCCTTTGTCCGTGGGAGGGATGACACCGTCAATCAAAGCCAGGTGAGTGACTCGCTGCGGAAACGAACCGGCAATGATCAGCGAGGCGATGGCACCCATCGAATGCCCCAGCAAAGCAAACCGCTTCAATCCAAGCTGCTCTGCAACTTGCAACACATCGTGGGCATAGTCCCACATGGCGTAACCGGCGCCAGGTGGGCGGTGTCCTGAGTGCCCGTGACCGGCCATGTCCAGGGCGATCACGCGCAAGCCTTTGAGCTTGGGTGCCAGGCGGGCGAAGCTATTGGCGTTGTCCAGCCAGCCATGCAGGGCAATGACCGGCAAACCGTCTTCGGGGCCAAACAAATGCGCCGCCAACTCGATATGCGGCAGGCTCAGGCGCACTTCTTCGACGACCTGGCTCATGCGCAATCCCGTTGCTGGCGAGAGGTCCAGCGTTCGAACAGGTTTTTCAGCAGTACGGCCGTCTCCTGCGGACGTTCCAGAGGAAACATGTGCCCGCCAGGCATGCTCAGCGCCTCGCCATTTGGCATGCGCCCGACTGAACTGGTGTGATGACGCATCACCACCCGGCTCTCGTGCCCGCGAACGACCGCCAGCGGCACTTGCAACTGCCGCAGGCGGCCGGGGCTGGTGTGTGGTACGCCCCGGTAGATGCTGATTTCCGTGGCTGGGTCGAAACGCAAGCGCAACCTGTCGCCGTCCTGATGCAAACCATAGTGCAGGTAGGCATCGAAACACTCTGGATCGAAGCTGCGAAACAGGCTCTTGCCGGCGAAATAACGGCGGGCGCTCTCGAGATCGGCGAATTCTTCACGACGCCCCAGGGTGCGGCCGGCCGGGGTCAGGCGGTCGATGAAACCCAAGCGCTTGGCTGCGCGAATGACCCATTGATCGGTGCGCGTCAGCACCGGCGAATCGAGCATCACCACACCGCGATACAACTGGGGGCAACGCAACGCCGCGTGCAGATGCAGTACGCCACCGAAGGAATGACCGACGCCCCACACCGGCTGTGACTGCTGCTGCAGATGGTGGATGAGTTCATCCACCAGGTTGTACCAGTTGTCGTCCGCCGGGAAACGCGGGTCGTGGGCGTGTTGCTCCAGATGCGTCACCCGAAATTCGGGTGCCAGCGCCGCAAACAACTTGCCGTAGGTTCCCGAAGGAAAACCATTGGCGTGGGCGAAAAATATCTGTTGCGACATACCGGTCGATCCATCAGCGAAAACAAACCCGATTGTCCGCAAGACCGCGTTCTTGAGCAATGACCGTAACTGACAGGAATGATGACAGTCCGGCCATGCGAATAAAGGAACGGGGAGATCAACGTGCTGGCGGATTATCACCCAGCGGCACCACGGCCATGGTCAGCCGCGACACACAACTGGCCTTGCCTTCGTCACTGGTCAAGCGGATATCCCAGACATGGGTCGTACGCCCGATGTGAATGGGTTTGGCGACCGCCGTCACTCGGCCGCTGCGCAAGCCGCGCAGGTGGTTGGCGTTGATTTCCAGCCCCACGCAGTAAAACTTGCTGGCATCGATGCACAGGTAGCTCGCCATGGAGCCGACTGATTCAGCCAGCACCACCGAAGCGCCGCCATGCAGCAAGCCATAAGGCTGGTGGGTGCGATGGTCAATGACCATGCTCGCGGTCAAGGACTCTTCATCGAAGGCTTCGAAACGGATGTCCAACAGTTCGCCAATGGTGTTTTTCTGAATTGCGTTCAGTTGTTCGATGTTGGGAACGGTACGCCACAGACTCATAGCAGGTTTTCCTTGTTGGTTTTATCGTGGCTCAATCCTGCCACAGCACCGCTTCGGTGTGCTCGCTCCATTCTTCGAAGCGAGCGCCGTAAGTGGCTTCGATGACGTTGCGCTTGATCTTCAGGGTCGGCGTGAGAAAACCGTTTTCCACCGCCCAGCTGTCCTTGACCACCACCAGCCGCCGCAAGCGTTCGTGCTTGTCGAGGACGCTGTTGACCTCTTCCAGCAGCTTTTCCAGGCTTGAATGCAACCCGGCCCGTGTCTCCTGCTGCCCGACGGCCGAAAGCACGCACAGGCCCAGTGGCGCATTCAAGCCATCACCGACCACGCACACCTGCTCGATGCGCGAATGCACCGCCAGGCGATTTTCGATCGGCGCCGGCGCTACGTACTTGCCTTTGCTGGTCTTGAAGATTTCCTTCAGGCGCCCGGTCAGGCGCAAGTTGCCTTCGGCATCTTCCTCGCCCTTGTCGCCGGTGCGCAGGAAGCCGTCCTCGGTGATGGTGTCGGCGGTTTTCTGCGGATCCTTGAAATACCCCAGCATGATCGCCCCGCTACGTACCATGACCTCGCCCGATTCGTCGATGCGCACCTCGACCTCCGGGCACGGCATGCCAATCCAGCCTGGTTTGTTCTGCCCCGGCAGGCAAATGTGCGAGTAACCGCAACTTTCCGTCATGCCGTAGACCTCCAGCACGTCCAGTCCGAGCTTGCGATACCACAACAGCAGACTCAGGGGCACCGGCGCCGCACCGGACAAGGCCACGCGCAAGGCATCGAGCCCCAACCCGGCGAGGACTTTGTGCCCGACCCGCTTGCCGATAATCGGCAGCCCGAGCAGGAAATCCAGGCGCTTTGCCGGGATCTTGCTGTACACCCCCATCTGGAACTTGGTCCAGATGCGCGGCACGCCAAACAGCGCCGTTGGCCGGGCACGGCGCAAGTCCGTCAGGAAGGTGTCAAGGCTTTCGGCAAAGAACACGGTTTGCCCCGTGTAAATCGATGCCAGTTCGACGAACATCCGTTCGGCAACGTGGCACAACGGCAAATACGACAGCAGTCGATCCGACTCATTGAGACCGAACAACTGCGTGCCGCGCGTGGTGGCGAATCCCAGATTGGCGAAGCTGTGCATCACGCCCTTGGGCATGCCGGTGGTGCCGGACGTGTAGATGATGGTTGCCAGTTGATCGGCGGCGGGCTTGGGATCGTCCTGGATCGGCGAGCTGCGTTGCAGGTCGTCCCAGCTGAAATCGAAAGTGCCGGTTGGATGTAACGGCAGGCTGATGGTCGGCAGCTCGGGATTCACCCCACGGGACATGCCAGGCCAGTCATCGAGTTTACCGATGAATACCAGCGCCGCTTCGGAGTGTTCGAGCACCTGGGCCACCGATTCGGCGGTGAGGTTGGGGTACAACGGCACCGAGACATGCCCGGCCATCCAGATCGCCAGGTCGGCAATGATCCAGTGCGCGCAGTTTTTCGAGATCAGGGCAATATGACTGCCCTGGGGCAGTTCCCGGGATCGCAGCCAATGGGCCGCACAGCGTGCCTGATGACCGACGTCCTCCCAGCTCAATGTCTCGACACGGCCACCGCCCACAGGCTGGACGAGAAAGCGCTGGCGAGGATGACGGGCCTCGCGCTCGTAGAAAACGTCCAGGGGCAAACGGGAAGCAGCAGGCATGGGACTCGCTCCTTTGTTTCTTGGTCTGGAGCAAGCGTAGCCAACCAAGCAAATGCTTGGTTGGCTATTTTTCAAGATCAGAAGATCGCAGCCTGCGGCAGCTCCTACGGGGGAACGCTGAAAGCCCTTTTAGGCGCCGCCGCTGGCTGTGGTCTTTTGCCTTTAAGGGTGCTTGATGCTGTTGAGCTTCATCGCGCCAATCAGCAATTCAGAGTTTTCCAGCTCGGCCAGGCCGGCGGTGCTGACCTTCTCTGGCGGATGACCCGCACCATGTTGCAGGTAGCTGAGCAGGTTTCCCACGAGTGGGTTATGAGAAACCAGCAGTGCATTGGTGACCGACTTCAGCTGGTCAGTGACCCTGTCGGGATCATAATCCGGAGTCAGCCACTCGACGGTGCGTATTTCCGGTCCGAAACCCAAGGCATCCCGAACCAGCTGGGCGGTCTGCTGCGCTCGCGTGTAGGGGCTGGCATAGATCGCTGTCAGCGGCTGGCCAACCAGGTTGGCGGCGGCGCGCAGCACTTCTTCACGACCATTGGCAGTCAGCTCCCGCTCCGAATCGTGGGTTTTGGAGCCGTGTGGCTCGGCTTCACCATGACGCAATACCCAGAGTTTCATAGCTTGGGTTCCTCATCTCGGGCCGGATGTGGCGCAGGCGCCACGACGTGCGGCGCTTCACCTTCCGGCGTACGCGGCGTCGGCCAATCGGCGAACGGCCAGGGTTTCTGGTCGCTGTGGAAACTGCCGAAACGACCGATCTGGGCCAGGAACTGGCTCAGGCTGTCGCCGAAGTTCATCAGGCTGGCGCTCGGGGCGCCATAGATCAAACGATAGATCAATTGCACCAGCACCACGGCGCCAAGCATGAACTGCGCCACCTGCCACACCAGCAGGAACACCACCATCCACAGCACTCGAAGCAAGATGGACTCGTATTTGGCTTCTACTTTTGGATCACTCATTTCTCGCTCCGTTCCTGTGAAGTGGGGGTTCAGTTGAAGCCGCTGGTGGAAATAAAGTCGACATCGGTCTTCGGCTCGCCCCGCATCAACAGTTCGATCACCTGCTCAAGCGTGCGCCCTTCGAACAGGATCGCGTGCAACCCGGCGACCAACGGCATGTACACGCCAACTTCCTGGGACTTGGCCTTGAGCACCTTGAGCGTGTTCACGCCTTCGGCAACTTCGCCCAGGCGATTGACTGCCTCTTCGAGGCTCAAGCCCTGGCCGAGGGCGAACCCGACCTGATAGTTACGGCTTTTTGGCGACGAGCAGGTCACGATCAGGTCACCCACGCCCGCAAGGCCAAGGAATGTCATCGGGTTGGCACCCTGATTCACCGCGAAGCGGGTCATTTCCGCCAGCGCCCGGGTAATCAGCATGCTCTTGGTGTTTTCGCCCATGCCCATCGCCACCGCCATGCCGGCAATGATCGCGTAGACGTTTTTCAACGCACCGCCCAGTTCGACGCCAAACCGGTCGGCGCTGGCATACACGCGAAAGGTGCGGCCGTGCAGCACGTCCTGGACATGCTGGCAGAGCGCCTCGTCTTCGCTCGCGACCACCGTGGCGGTCAATGCATGTTCGGCGATTTCACGGGCCAGGTTCGGCCCGGACAACACACCGATGCGTGCCTGTGGCGCGATCTCTTCGAGAATCTGGCTCATCAGCTTGAAGGTGTGGGCTTCGATGCCCTTGGTCAGGCTCACCAGCATTTTGCCGCTGAGTCGATCAGCATGCGGGGCCAGCACCGAGCGCAACGCGCTGGAGGGCAGCGCGACAAAACTCAGGTCGCACGCATCCAGGGTGGCCAGCAGGTCAGTGACCGGCGTGACACCGGGCAGGATCTTGATGCCTTTGAGGTAACGCGGGTTCTCGCGATTGACCCGGATGGCCTCGGCCTGTTCAGGGTCACGCATCCATTGCAGGACTTGATGACCATTTTCGGCCAGCAAGTTAGCCACGGCGGTACCAAAACTTCCGCCTCCCAAAACCGCGATCGGGCGCTGTTGAGTCATATGTAATCCGTTAATCCATACCAGTGGCAATGTCGGCATTATACGGAGCGCCCCCGTGTCGGCCAGTCCCCGCGTCAATTACCGACATGGGTAGGAAGAAGTCCGGTAATACCCAGGAAAATGCTTACATCGTGACTGGAAAAGTCAACGGGCTCGGTTAACATGCGCGCCATCGATGGTTAACAAGGATGTGCTGTGTCCCTGGGTTCGACTTCACCCCATTCGCCGTTGGTCCTGGCGCTGGTGTTCAGCTCGCCGGCGATGGCCGACGACTTGTTTCTCGACAGCGAACCGTTGCCGCAAGTACTCACGGCCACGCGCCTGAAACAATCGCCGGCTGCCGTGCCGGGGAGCATGACGGTGCTCGACACCGCGCTGATCAATGCCAGCGGCGCGCGCGACATCAGTGAAGTGCTACGCCTGGTACCCGGCATGATGGTCGGCAATATCAGCGGTAATCAGGCCACGGTGAATTACCACGGCACCAGCGCCACCGAAGCACGGCGCCTGCAAGTGTTGATCGACGGTCGCTCGGTGTACCGCGCGGGACTGGCCACGGTGGACTGGAGCGATATTCCGGTGGCCATGGAGGACATCGAGCGTATCGAGGTTTTCCGCGGCCCGAACACCGTCAGCTATGGCGCCAATGCGCTGATGGCGGTGGTCAACATCATCACGCGCAATCCGGCCGACAGCCACGGTACGCGCCTGAAAGTCACCCGCGGCCAGCGTGGCATCGACGACTTTTATGCCAGCCAGGGCGTGGGTTGGGAGGACGGCGATTTACGTCTGTCGCTGTCTGGCCAGCAAGACGATGGCTTTGATACCGACCGTTGGGGCGGCGACTACCATGACAGTCGACGCTTGAAGCGCTTCAACCTTGCCGTTAGTCAAGCGCTCGACGAACGGCAAAGTATCGAATGGCAGGTGAATGCCAAGGACGGCACCAACCAACGCCCCTATACCTACCGCCCGGTGTTTTCAGGGATTACCCGCGCGGGGGACAATTCCGACGTCAGCGCCAAGGACTACGCCGGCTCGCTGCGCTGGAATCTCGACCTGAACACCGAGCACAGCCTTTACATCCAGGGTTCGGCCCAGCACTGGGACCGTCAGCAAACCTGGCGCGCCTGCGATGCCGAAGTATCGTTCAGCCCCGAACTCAGCGAGCTTTGGCAACTCAACCCGAACTACACGGAACGCCTGGCGCGCAACATCGAGAGCTTTCTGGTCTCCGGAGCCCCTGACGCCGATCCGACCCAACGCGCATTGGCCAATCAAGTCCTCGACCAGTGGCGCAACGGCGCCCGGCGAACGGTCTGCGGCGATATCGATCAAAGCACTCGGGAATCGCGCTATGACCTTGAATTGCAGGATACCCTGAGCCTGTCCGATAACCTGCGGCTGGTCAGCGGATTGAACTATCGTTACGACCGGGCAGATTCCGAGACCTACTTCAATGGCACTCTCGATGACACCACCTGGCGGGCGTTCGGCCAGCTTGAATGGCGCGCCAGCGAACACTGGCTCCTGCAGGGCGGTGCCATGTTCGAAGACACGCAGTTGATCGGCAGCTCACTGAGCCCACGGATGGCGGTCAACTACCTGATCAATCCGCGCCAGGGCCTGCGTGCGGTGTACTCGCAAGCCGTCCGCTCGCCGGACATGTTCGAGAACAACGTCAACTGGAGCTACCAGGTCACCCACCTGCAACCCGGCGCCTATGGCCAGTCAAGTGCCCGCTATTTCGTCAAGACCCGCGGCCCCGGCGACCTCGACCAGGAACATATGCGTTCCCGGGAACTGGGCTATAACGGTTACTTCGCCGAATCGGGCCTGGCCGTCGATGTAAAGCTGTTCTACGACGAGATCACCGGGATGATCAGTGAGCCGTTGCGCAATAACCAGTACATCGCCAGCAATGCCAACTCCGCGCGCTACACAGGAGCGGAAACCCAACTCGACTGGAAATTCAGCAGCGCCGACCGCTTGCGCCTGACCTATGCCTACGTCGACGCTGACGCGAGCAACCTGCAGGATGCACAACAGACTGCAGGCAACAGTGGTTCTGCCGCCTGGTTGCGCGACTGGGGCGATGGCTGGAACAGCGCGCTCTTCTATTATGCTGACGACGCGCTCAACGGCTACCGCTTCGAACGCCTCGACACGCGCATCGCCAGGCGCATCCGCCTGGGCAAGACTCATCTGGAACTGGCTGGTGTGCTGCAGCAGCGCCTCGACAACCAGCCTACTTCCTTTGTCGACAACAACTATGACGAGCGTCGCTTGATGTATTTCAGCGCGCAGCTGGCGTTTTAAGATGCCGCATCGCCCGCCACGCAAGCCGTCAATCCTTGGCCATCTGTTGGCCATGGCTTGCCTGGTATTCGGTGGCTGGCTACACAGCCATTCGGCCAGCGCCGCGGACATTCTCCTGACCGGTGTCGACGATAGCCCCGGCGTGCAATCCTTCGTCCAGGCCCTGGTGCAATTGCGACCGGCCGACAACGTGCACTTCCAGCCATTGGCCAGCCTGCCGCCACCGGGCAAGCTGGCGGCGGACACCCGCTTGATCCTGCTCGATCTGCCCAGTCTCGACTGGCGCCTGCAGGACCCTCGCGGCCCGGCGACACTGGTGCTGCGCATCAGCCGCCTGCAGGCGCGACAACACCTTGGGCACGCCCTGCCCCCGCACCTCAGCCTGCTCTGGAGCGATCCGCCACTGGACCGGCAATTGCGCCTCACCCGTGTCCTGCTGCCCGAGGCCAAGCGGGTTGGCGTCCTGTACGACAGCCATAGCGAGTTCCTGTTGCGGGAACTGCGCCAGGCCGCCTATCCCCTGGGTCTTGAAGTGGTCACCGAACGTTGGGAAAACACCCAGGACAGTCGTCCCTTGCAGGCTTTGCTGGACAACAGCGATGTAGTACTGGGCCTCGACGACCCCGATCTGTACAACCCGAAAACCGCGAAAAACCTGTTGCTCAGCAGCTATGCGCGGCAGCTGGCCTTGATCGGTCCCAATGCAGGGTTCGTCAAGGCCGGGAGCCTGGCCAGTACCTACAGCGATCAAAGCGACTGGTTGGCGATTCTCGATGAGCTGCTCGACCTGCCACCCGCCACGTGGCCACGCACGCAATATCCACACCGCTTCAAAGTCTCCAGCAATCGGCAGGTGTCTCGTTCCCTGGGGCTTGAACAGGTAAATGAAGTGGCTGTCGCAACGCTGTTGGCAGAAGGAGAACGCCAGCCATGACCTTCCGTCGCCGCTGGGACATCAGTACCCGTACCCAGATCATCAGCCTCGGCCCTGCCCTGCTGCTGACGTTACTGTTGATCAGTTTCTTCACTTTCGTGCGGATCCAGGACCTGCGCCAGGAGCTCAACCACACCGGCCAGTTGATTGCCAACCAACTGGCGCCGGCCACCGAATACGGGGTGATTTCGGGCAATAACGAGGTGCTCGAAAGCCTGCTCAAGGCCACGCTGGCAACGCCCAACGTACGGTTCCTGGAGGTGCAGGACAGCGCCAACCGGATTCTGGTGTATGTCGAGCAACCTTCGGCAAGCTACCAAAAGCCGCACCAGATTGAAGTCTTCCAGGCCCCCGTGCGCCTGCAACGGATCGCGCTGCACAATGATTTTTTCCAGGACGGCAGCGTGCCCCCCACGGCGCCCGCCGAGGATTACCTGGGTCGGGTGATCGTTGGCCTGTCCAATGATGCGTTCAGCCAGCGCCAACAGGAAATCCTGCTCAAGGCCGGCATTCTGGCGCTGTTCGCCCTGCTGTTTACCTTCATGGTCGCCCGGCGCCTGGCCGCGAGCCTGTCGCAACCGATCCGCGATATCGGCAATGCGGTCAAGGCGATCCAGGCCGGCGACTACAAGACGCCCCTGCCCATCGTTGACGACACCGAACTCGGCGCCCTGTCCCAACATATCAACAACCTCGCCAAGGGGCTCGAGCAGGCCAGCCACGAACAGCACCAGGCCATGGCGCAGTTGATCCAGACCCGCGAGGAAGCGGAAAAGGCCAATAACGCCAAGTCCGACTTCCTCGCCATGATGAGCCACGAACTGCGCACGCCGATGAATGGCGTGCTTGGCATGCTGCAATTGCTGGAAACCACCCAGATGACCGAAGAACAGCTCGAATACGCGGCTCTGGCTTCGGAATCCACCGAGCACCTGCTCAAAGTCATCAATGACATTCTGGATTTTTCGCGTATCGAACGCTCAGAACTGGAGTTGGAGCATATCCCCTTCAATCTCGCAGACCTGATCGGCAGTTGCGCCCAGTCGTTCCAGCACAGCGCCGTCCAACGCGGGCTCGATCTACAGTTGCAGATCCCACAAGACATGCGCGCGCTGCAGGTTCAGGGTGACCCGACGCGCATCCGGCAAATACTGGTCAATCTGGTCGGCAATGCCCTGAAGTTTACTGAACAGGGACGCGTGCGCATCGAATCGCAGTGGCAGTCCCTGGATCACGAACTGCTGTGGTTCACCTGCACGGTGCGCGACAGTGGGATTGGCATTCCCCCCGAAAGCCTGGAATTGATGTTCGACGCGTTTCAGCAGGCCGACAGCTCCATATCAAGACGCTATGGTGGGACCGGCCTGGGCCTGCCGATTGCACGCACACTCGCCGAACGCATGGGTGGCACCTTGCGCGCCCAGAGCGAGGAAGGCCGTGGCTCGATATTTACCCTCGAGATTCCGCTGGCGTTGTATCAGCAAGCCTTGCCGGCTCGGGTACCGCGCGTACCGACCCACAAGGGGGATGGCGAAGGGCGCAATGTGCTGCTGGTCGAAGACAATCCGGTCAACCAGACAGTGATCGAAGCCATGCTGCGCAGCCTCGGCTTTACTGTCAGCGTCGCCGCCGATGGCGCACAGGCAGTACGCAGTGCCGAGAGCCTGATTTTCGAGGCGATACTGATGGACTGCCGACTGCCGGTCATCGACGGTTATGAAGCCACCCGGCAGATTCGTGAACTGCCCGGCTGTACCGACTTGCCGATCATTGCCCTGACCGCCAACGCCTTGCAGGGGGATCGCGAAGCTTGTTTGTCGGCGGGAATGAACGATTACCTGGCCAAGCCCTTCAAACGCACTGATCTTCAGCAAATTCTGCAGCGATGGGTGCAGTAGTACAGGCCTTTCGAGCATCTGTGACTGGCGTGAAAGGCGAAAGTGCGGCAGTCTTAGGCACCCGAACAAGCTCGAAAAGGGGCTTGATTAAAAATTTCAGTGCACAAGTGTACATTCATGTCCTTGGTGCTGTGACTTTCACTACAACGCAATAGTCTATGAGTAGGCTGCCGGTTCGAGGCATGAACGCTTCGATCGGCCGGGATGATTTGCCCCACCTGCCGCATGGGACTATTGAGGAGCTCGCATGACCAAACAAAACGCCTTTACCCGGGAAGACCTGCTGCGCTGCAGTCGCGGTGAGCTGTTCGGCCCAGGTAACGCGCAACTGCCCGCCCCGAACATGCTGATGGTCGATCGCATCACCCTGATCAGCGAAGAGGGTGGCAAGTACGGCAAAGGTGAATTGGTCGCCGAGCTGGATATCACTCCGGACCTGTGGTTCTTCGCCTGCCACTTCGAAGGTGATCCGGTGATGCCGGGCTGCCTGGGCCTCGACGCCATGTGGCAATTGGTCGGTTTCTTCCTGGGCTGGCAAGGCCTGCCGGGCCGTGGCCGTGCGCTGGGTTCGGGCGAAGTGAAATTCTTCGGCCAGGTCCTGCCGACCGCCAAGAAAGTCACCTATAACATTCATATCAAGCGCGTCCTCAAGGGCAAGCTGAACCTGGCCATCGCCGACGGTTCGGTGACTGTCGACGGTCGCGAAATCTACACCGCCGAAGGCCTCCGGGTCGGCGTTTTCACCTCCACTGACAACTTCTAAGGGTTATCCGCATGCGCCGCGTCGTTATCACTGGTCTGGGCATTGTTTCGTGCCTGGGCAATGACAAAGAGACCGTCTCCGCTAACCTGCGTGCAAGCCGCCCTGGCATCCGGTTCAACCCGGAATATGCCGAAATGGGTCTGCGTAGCCAGGTTTCCGGCTCCATTGACCTCAACCTTGAAGAACTGATCGATCGCAAGATCTATCGCTTCGTCGGCCACGCGGCGGCATACGCCTACCTGGCCATGAAAGACGCCATTGCTGACTCCGGCCTGACCGAAGAGCAAGTGTCCAACCCGCGCACCGGCCTGATTGCCGGTTCCGGTGGCGCATCGACACTGAACCAGATGGAAGCGCTGGACATCCTGCGCGAGAAAGGCGTAAAGCGCGTTGGCCCATACCGCGTCACGCGGACCATGAGCAGCACCGTTTCCGCCTGTCTGGCCACTCCGTTCAAGATCAAGGGCCTGAACTACTCCATCGCTTCTGCCTGCGCCACCAGTGCTCACTGCATCGGTACCGCCATGGAACAGATCCAGATGGGCAAGCAGGACATCGTTTTCGCCGGCGGCGGTGAAGAAGAACACTGGAGCCAGTCGTTCCTGTTCGACGCCATGGGCGCATTGTCCAGCAAGCGCAACGACACTCCGGAAAAAGCTTCCCGCGCCTACGACGCAGACCGTGACGGCTTCGTCATTGCAGGCGGTGGCGGCATGGTCGTGGTGGAAGAACTGGAACACGCTCTGGCCCGCGGCGCGAAAATCTACGCGGAAATCGTTGGCTACGGCGCGACCTCCGACGGCTACGACATGGTCGCCCCAAGCGGCGAAGGCGCGATCCGCTGCATGCAGCAGGCGCTGTCCACCGTCGACACCCCGATCGACTACCTGAATACCCACGGCACTTCGACTCCGGTCGGCGACGTCGCGGAAATGAAAGGCGTGCGTGAAGTGTTCGGCGACAAGGCTCCGGCCATCAGCTCCACCAAGAGCCTGTCGGGTCACTCCCTGGGCGCCGCCGGCGTTCACGAAGCGATCTACTGCATGCTGATGATGGAAGGCAACTTCATTGCCGGTTCCGCCAACATCGACGAGCTGGACCCAGAAGTGGCCGACCTGCCGGTACTGACCAAGACCCGCGAAAACGCCACCATCAACACTGTGATGAGCAACAGCTTCGGTTTCGGTGGCACCAACGCCACGCTGGTACTGAAGCGCTGGGAAGGCAAGTAATTCCCCGCTGCTGAGCCGCACATGAAAACGCCCCGACTGGTTCGGGGCGTTTTTTTGCCTTCAAAAACGCAAAACCCTGTGGGAGGGGGGGGGGGGGGGGGGGGGGGGGGGGGGGGGGGGGGGGGGGGGGGGGGGGGGGGGGGGTGGGGGGGGG
>NZ_JBYTEO010000068.1:0-33595 GCF_058791355.1 Pseudomonas sp. EB271-G4-1 | reverse complement strand
GCAGGCTCACCCCCACAGTAGATCGCCTTCCCCCTGTGGGAGCGAGCCTGCTCGCGAAGGGGCCATCGGTTACAGCACAAGACTCATGCCGTCACTACAGGGTCACCGGTTGGCGAAGTACATCGTGACTTCGAAGCCAATGCGCAGGTCGGTGTAGGCAGGTTTGGTCCACATGATCGAGTTCCTCATTGTTTTTGGGTTGGTTAGTTGCCCGGCAGGGTGGCGAGCCCGGTCATCCGGACTCGCCACTTTTACGCTACGTCTACGGCGTGGCCTTGGCCGCAACCGGTTGCTGTGCCTTGAGGTAAGCGGCGTACTCCTGGCTCATGACGTAGTGCTTGATCTTCTCGACATCGGCGGGCTCGAGGCTGTCCTTGAAGGAGGGCATGCCTAGCGGCCGCAGTACGCCGTCCAGGACAATCTGCTGGAACAGGTGGCGGCGCGATTCATCGGACTTGCGCAGATCGGGGATCAAGCCACCACTTTGCGCGCCCACACCGTGGCAGACGGAGCAGTAGGCGCCGTACAACTGCTGGCCGGCGGCGATATCCGCGGCGGGAGCGTCGACCGGTGTTGGCGTGCGGTTCACCGCCACCACGGCTTTTTCCGGCAGTGGCGGCAGGGAGGCCTTGCCATCGAGCTTGAACACCAGCAGGCGGCTGAGGTTACCGGCTCCCGGCGCGACGGCGGCATCGCCTCCGATCAGCGGGGCGACACCGCCCCAACCGGCCATCACGGCGATGTACTGCGCACCGTCCAGGCTGTAGGTGATAGGGGCGGCGACGATGCCGGTCTGTGCGCCGAACGACCAGAGTTTTTTTCCCTTGTCTGCGGAATAAGCGACGAAGTTGCCGTTGGCCGTACCCTGGAACACCAGGTTGCCGGCGGTGCTCAGGGTGCCGCCGTTCCAGTAGTGATCGTAGGGTACGCGCCAGGATTCCTTTTGCTTGACCGGGTCCCAGGCCAGCAATGCACCGGAAACAGCCTCGCGGGGAATCTCGGTGGCGTCGGAGAAGCCCGCGCCGGTGTTGAAGCCCTTGCGCTTAATGAAATCCTTGCCTTCGTTGCGATAGACACCCGGGATCTCCTGATAGGGAATATAAACCAGGCCGGTTTGCGGGTTGAATGACATCGAATGCCAGCCGTGCGCGCCGAAGGGGCTCGGCCACATGACGATGGGCTCTTTCTCGTAGCGCACACCGGGTGCCTCCACCGGCTTGCCGGTCGCCAGGTCGATCTTCTCGGCCCAGGTGACCTTGCCGAATTTTTCGGCAGAGAGCAGCTCGCCGGTCTGGCGGTCGATGACGTAGAAGAAGCCGTTTTTCGGCGCTTGCATCAGCACCTTGCGCGGCTTGCCGCCGATCTCCAGGGTCGCCAGGGTAATCTGCTGGGTGGCGGTGAAGTCCCAGGAGTCGCCCGGGGTCACCTGATAGTGCCAGGCCAGCCGACCGGTGTCCGGGTTGAGCGCGAGGATCGAGGACAGGTAGAGGTTGTCGCCGCCACCGGGGCTGCGCAGCTCGCGGTTCCACGGCGAACCATTGCCGGTGCCGACGTACAGCAGGTCCAGCTCAGGGTCATAGGCCATGCCGTCCCATACCGTGCCGCCGCCCCCAAGCTTCCAGTACTCGTCACCCTTCCAGGTCTTGGCCGCTTCGGCCAGCTCTGGGTGTTCGTAGGGCTGGTTCGGGTCGCCGGGCACCGTGTAGAAGCGCCAAGCCATCTTGCCGGTCTCGGCATCATAGGCGGAGAAGTAGCCGCGCACGCCGTATTCGGCGCCGCCGTTGCCGATGATGACCTTGCCCTTTACCACACGTGGCGCGCCGGTAATGGTATAGGGCTTGCTGTTGTCGGTGGTCTGCTGGCTCCACACCTCTTTGCCGGTTTTTGCATCGAGGGCAATCAGTCGCCCGTCCAGGGTGCCAATGAAGACCTTGCCGTTCCACAGCGCGACGCCGCGATTGACCGCGTCGCAGCAGGCGTCGCGGGCTTTTTCGCGGGCGATCTGCGGATCGAAGGTCCAGAGCGTCTTGCCGGTGCGCGCATCCACCGCCATCGCGCGGCTCCAGGACAGCGATGTGTAGAGCACGCCGTCGGCGAAGAGCGGCGTGGCTTCCAGGCCACGGTGGTTATCAAGGTCGAGGGACCAGGCCAGGCCCAGCTTGTCGGCGTTCTTCGCGGTGATCTGGTCCAGGGGGCTGAAGCGCTGTTCGTCGTAGGTGCGGCCATGGCTGAGCCATTGGCTACCGTCTTGCTTGCTGGCAATGATGGCGGCCTGGTCGACCTGTGCGGCGACGGCCAGCGGCGCCAGCAAGGCGAAGGCCAGGCCAGCGAGAATTCGGGATGCAGACTGCGTGTTCATAGACGCAGGACTCCTGTTATTGAAATTGGAATGAGACCCTGGCGAGCGGCGGTGGCTAGAACAACTGCAGGATGCGCAAGTTGATGCGGCTGTCCTCCTCGAAGCCGTTGTCCACCGCGATGTCCTGCCCGTAATTGACCATCAACTGAGTGCTCGGGGTGACGAAGTACGACGTGCCGACTGTGAATTTGCTGGTGCCCGGCTTGTCGTCCATATCTATGTCACTGATGTTGCTTTCACCGCCCCAGAGCTTCGAAACGCCCGCGCGCACATCGAAACGCTCGGTGAAGTTGTAGCGTAGAAAAGCCTGGCCCTGATAGAGAGGGTCCTGCTTCTGGGTTTCGCTGGCTCTACCGAAGTCGTCGTTGTGGCCAAAGAACGTCACGTCGCCGACCAGATCGAGGGTCAGCTTTTCGGTCAGGCCGGTGATATAGCCCGCTTGCAGGGCGAGCTTCCAGCGGTTCTCGCCGAGGTTGATCGCGCGGTCCTTGTCGTAGCTCCCAGTGGGTACGTAGAGGAACGGGGTGATGCCGAAGTAGCGGCGATTTTTCGGTTCATTCAGCAGCCAGACGGTGGCGGCAAGGATCAGGTCGCCAGTGCCGCTGTCGTTGCCCAGGTCTTGCAGATCATCCTTGGCTCGCAAGTTGCCGAACGGCAGGAGGAACTGCGGGTCGACGATGTAATCGCCAATCTTGGTGAAGTGCACGCCGCGCAAAATACCGATGTCGGAATCCAGGCCGGCATCGATCGGTACCTTGTGGCCGTCGGAGTAGAGGGCATTGCGTTCGGCATGCTGGTAATAGACCAGGCCCAGGTTGGTGCCTTCGGGAAGTGCGGTGTAATCGCCGGCATCGACGTCCACCGCCAGGGTGCTGCAAGAGAAACCGGCCAGCAGGCCGAAGAGCGAAGCGTGCAACAGATGGGCCAGGCGAAACTTGTGTGGTGGCCAGCCCGGGCTACGAGGAGCCGGCTCTGTGCTCATTTTCATGACATTACCTTTATTGTTTTTGTTTATGATCAACTTAGTGCCGGAGCGGTTATCCGGACTAACGTGAAGTCATTGAGCAGAGCTTGTGCCAGCTTTTTATGGTTTAATAAAAAAGCTTTTAAATCAATGGCTTGAGTAATAATAAGAAGTGTCGAAGGCAGTGCGGGAATAGTCCCGCTGTATCGCTGGCTCAATTTGAGACAGTGGCTTGGGGTCGAGCTGGCCCACTTCGAGACATTCGGCCGCGAGACGCATGCCATGCCCAAATCCAGCAGCCCCGCGACACCCCCTTCGCGCAAGCGTTTCGTCGACTCACAAGTGATCGAGAGATCCTGGCAGCGCTCGCAGAATTACGGCCTGTGCCAGCGCGACAATCTGCTGTTTGACGCGCCGGTGGTTGCCAGTCGCGAGCAGATCGCTGAAAGCAATCGCCTGTTGCTGACCTGCGCCGCTCCGGAGATGGAGCAGCTGCACGCCGCCCTGTCGCCGAAAGACTGGGTGCTGGCCTGCCTCGATCTGGAAGGCGTGGTGCTCAGCAGCCTGGGCCGACTCAGCCCGGACAACCGCGAGTTGAATCAGGTGTTCCGCGTCGGTGCGCAGATCTCCGAACAAAACGTCGGCACCACCGCACCAAGTTGCGTCCTCACCGAGCGCGACTCGGTATTTTTTGTCGGCGAGGAGCATTACCTGGAGGAGGCTCGCCAGTTCTCCTGCCTGGCCACGCCGATCTTCGGCCTGGATGGCGGCATAGTCGGGGTACTGGACGCCAGCAGCAAACATGGCGTGCCCTCGGTGTACACCCTCGATTCCCTGGTGTTCGCCGCGCGTGCCATCGAAAACCGCATGTTCGCCCAGCTCGGCGATGTGCTGCTGGTGCACTTGCACCATCGCCTGGACATCCTCGGCACGCCACTGGAAGGCCTGCTGGCCTTCGATCCTGCCGGCAAACTGCGCTGCGCCAACCGCATCGCCGCACAGTTGTTGACGCTCGGCGAGATCCAGACCGGCCTGGACTTCGCCGAACTGTTCGACATGCCCTTCGTTCATGCCACCTGTTACTGCCGCCACGACCTCAGCGCGCCGTTGCGCCTGCGCAGTCACCACCGCGGCGAACTGCATGCTTGCATCACGCTCGGCCCCGGGCAGAAACCGATGCGGGGACAGCCTCCGGTACTCTCGCGTGCGAAAACCGCCGAGCCGCTGCCACCGCCGCAAGCCGGCCCCTGTCTGCAGGATCCGGCCCTGCAGGAGGCTCTGGCCCGCGCACGCAAGGCCTTCGCCCGCGACATCCCGGTATTGATCAACGGCGAGACAGGCACTGGCAAGGAGGTCTTCGCCCGTCTGTTGCACGAAGGCAGCAGCCGCGCTGGCGAAGCCTTCGTCGCGATCAACTGCTCGTCCATTCCGGCCAGCCTGATCGAGTCGGAATTGTTCGGCCACGCCGAAGGTGCCTTTACCGGCAGCCGCAAGGGCGGCGCCAGCGGCAAGATCGAGCAGGCGCACAAGGGCACCCTGTTCCTCGACGAGATCGGCGACATGCCCCAGGAGCTGCAGGGTCGCCTGCTGCGCGTGTTGCAGGAGCGCAGCCTGACCCGCCTTGGCAGCAGCGAGGTGATCAAGGTGGACTGCGCGCTGATCTGCGCCACCCACCGCGACCTCAAGCAGCTCAGCGCCAACCATGGATTCCGCGAGGATCTCTACTACCGCATCAACGGCCTGCGCGTGGTGCTGCCAGCGTTGCGCGAACGGCACGATCTAGTGGAACTGATCCAGCACCTGTTGTGCGCCGAAACCACCGCACAGCAGGCGCCCAGGCTGAACAAGGCGGCGCTGCAGGCGCTGTTGGCCTATCGCTGGCCTGGCAATGTCCGCCAGCTTTACCAGACCCTGCGCCTGGCCGCCGCCCTGGCCGAGAATGAAGGCGAGATCGGCCTGCAGCACCTGCCGGACGACGTAATGGAGGTTGGTGATACCCCGGCCTCGCCAGCGGCAGGCAGGCCGCAGTCGCAGCCGCAGGCGGGGGATACCCTGCTGGCCTCCAAGCAGCGTGCAATCAAGGCGGCGGTGGAGGCGAGCGGCGGTAACCTCTCGGCTGCCGCGCGCAGCCTGGGGATCGGGCGCGCGACGCTGTACCGCAAGCTCAAGGGGATGCAGGAAGATTAACGCCACGGGCAAGACCTCGCTCCACGAGGAGCGGCGGCCTTGCGCACGAGGTCCTAGCGGGCGGTGTTCGCGCCGATGATATCGAGCACTTCGGCCACGCTGTTGGCCGGGAAGCCGCCTTGCTCGGCATGTTCGCGGATCAACTGTTCGTTAGCCGCGATGTACAGGCAGTAGACCTTGTCGCCTGTCACATAACTGTGCAGCCATTGGATGTGAGGCCCCATGGTGCTGAGCACGGCACAGGACTTCTGCGAGATGGCCCGGAGTTCCTCGGCCGAGAGTTTTCCAGCCCCCGGGATTTCCCGTTCGATGACATATTGAGGCATGACAGTTCCTTCAAATGAGTGGTGAGCGATGACGCATCACCCGAGATGAAAAGGCTGAGACCGCGCAAGCCGGCCCCAGCCTGAGAAGGGATTACAGCTTGATCATTACCGTCTTCAGTTCGGTGTAGTGGTCGATCGCTGCCGCACCCAGTTCACGGCCGACGCCGGACAGCTTGTAGCCGCCGAAGGGCAGCACCGGGTCGAGGGCGCTGTGGCAGTTGACCCAGACCGAGCCGGACTTGATGCGCGGGATCATGCGGTGCACCGCGCTCATGTCATTGGACCAGATGCTGGCCCCCAGACCGTAGCTGTTGTCGTTGGCCAGGTGCACGGCCTGGTCGATGTCGTCGAAGGGCATGGCCACCAGCACCGGGCCGAAGATTTCTTCCTGCACCAGGCGATGCTGCTGGTCGACGTCGACGATCACCGTGGGTTGGACGAAGTAGCCGGGGCCGAACTTCTCGCCGCCGCAGGCGATGGTGGCGCCCAGTTCGCGGCCCATCTCGATGTAGTTGTGCACCCGATCCTGTTGCTTGGCGGAGATCAGCGGCCCCATGGCCACGCTGGGGTCCAGGCCGTTACCGAGCTTCATGCCATTGGCGATATCGACGATGTCGCCCACCACCCGGTCGAAATGCTTGCGGTGCACATACAGGCGCGAACCGGCGCAGCACACCTGGCCCTGGTTGAAGAAGATAGCGCTGGCGGCACCGGCCGCGGCCACCTGCAGGTCGGCGTCCGCCAGGACGATGGTTGGCGATTTGCCGCCCAACTCCAGGGTCACGCGGGTCATGTTGTCCATGGCCGCCTTGCCGATCTGCTTGCCCACTTCGGTGGACCCGGTGAAGGTCAGCTTGTCTACTCCCGGGTGATTGCTCAGCGCCGCGCCAGCGTTAAGACCAGTGCCGGTGACCACGTTGAACACGCCGGTGGGGTAGCCGGCTTCCAGCACAAGCTCGGCCAGCTTGAGGGCACTCAGGGGGGTCTCGTCGGCAGGCTTGAGTACCAGGCTGCAACCGGTGGCCAAGGCCGGGCCGAGTTTCCAGCAAGCCAGCATGAAGGGAAAGTTCCAGGCAACGATGGCGCCAACCACCCCAACCGCCTCGCGGCGGATGAAGGCGTGGAATTGGCTGTCCGGCATCAGCGGCAGGGACGGGTCCACAGTAGTGCCCGAGAGCTTGGTGGCCCAGCCGGCCATGTAGCGCAGGGAGTCGATAGACAGTTGGACGTCCACCAGGCGTGCCATCTGCACGCTCTTGCCGTTGTTCAGGCATTCCAGCTCGGCGATCACCTGGGCGTCGCGCTCGATCAGGTCGGCCAGCCGCCACAGCAGGTTCTGCCGCTCGCGTGGGCGCATGTGGCTCCAGGCGGAGTCATCGAAAGCGCGTCGCGCGGCTTGCACGGCGCGATCCACATCGACATGGGTGGCGGACGGCACGTCCAGCAGCAGCTTGCCGGTGGCCGGATTGCGCACGGCCATCGTCGCGCCGCTGGCGGCGTCCATCCATTCGGCGCCGATCAGCATGCGCGATCGTCTGGAGAGGAATTCAACGGTCTTGGGATGCAGTGGAAGGTGTTCCATGGGCGAGGCCTCGTTGTTGTGATTTTTGTCCCAAGCCCCGGAGCAACGCCTGTGCCAGCCTGCTAAAAACGCCGTGGCGCCGGGCGTGATGCGTTGCCAATGAGCATTGCGCACAGGTATGACGAAGGCAGGGCTGTATCGAACCCGTACAACTGTTTCAGAACGGGACAGTCACCATCAAAAAGCTCTTTACGCAGGGGCACTGGCACCGGATGATCCCAGTCCAGCAAGAGCATTCACCCGACCCTAGAAAAATAAAAAACAGGTGTCTTCATGCTTCTCGACCATGCGTTGTTAACAGATGTCAGCGGCAAGCCGATACGCCAGCAGCACAAAGTTTTTTCAACCGAGTGGGATGAAATCAGCGCCTGGTCGGATCGCGTTTACATGCCCTATCGTGTCACCCCCAAAGGGCAAGCCATCAAGCCTCGCGCCACCATGCATTCATCCACGATTGGGGAGTTGACGCTGACCCGTTTTGGCTATGGCGTGGCGGTGAGCGTCGATGATTTTTCGCCTGAGGCGGGGAATGCCTTGCTGCTCACGACCATTGGCGGCAATGCCCGGCATTGGACACAACGTTCAGACACTGAAGATACTGCAGTGGGTGAGTCCTTCATTGCCGATTGCAGTCGTGTCGAATACCGGGTTGACCTGGATCCGGATCACCTGCAACTGAATTTGACCCTTCCACATGCAGTCTTGGAGCAGATGGCGCAGCAGTGGTTTGGGTTCGTGCCCGACGATCGATTCTGGAGGCATAAGTGCATCATCGGTGGGGTCGGTTCGAGCTGGCTAAGTCTGCTGGAGTACACGGTTCGGTGTGTTGCCGAAGCTGGCGAACACATGACTGAGGGACGTATGGGGGCTCATCTGCAGCAAGCGCTGTGCGTTCATCTGTTGCGAGAGTGGGCTGGCCGCGCCGCACAAGCCGGACTTGATTTCAACAGTCCAAAGAACCGGATTGCGCCCCGCTACGTGAGGGCTGCCGAAGAATTCATGAGTGCCAATGCAGCGAGCCTGCCGACGATGGCAGAAGTTGCCAGTGCGGTCGGGACCAGTGTGCGGGCATTGAGTGGGGCCTTCTCGCGCTTTCGCGGTATGACGCCCGGTGCGTTCCTGCGCGAGCAGCGGCTACAGGGGGTACACCGCGATTTATGGGTGGCGGATCCAGAGTCGGGCGCGACAGTTTCTGCCATTGCCTTTCGATGGGGTTATCTGAACCTGGGTGATTTCGCGGGGCTCTATCGCAAGCGTTTCAGTGAACTGCCGTCACAAACCTTGCAGCGCCGGTTGCGCTAGCGGCTTGATGAAAAAAAGGGCACCGAGAGTAACGTCAAAGCCACTCTCGGTGCCCACCAACCCAGCCAATCGCAGCGGGTCAGAACACCCACAGCAACCGTAGGTTAACCCGCTGTTCTTCCTTGAAACCATTGTCGACCGATACGTCCTGGCCGTAATTGAGCAGGGCCTGGAAGGTCGGGGTCATCCAGTAGGATCCTCCGACACGATACTTGCTGGTACCGGGTTCATCGTTCTGGTCCTGGCCATCGATGCGCGTCTCGCCGCCCCAGAGTTGAGACGCGCCGACGTGCACCGACAGCTTGGGTGTAACGGCGTACCTGAGGTAGGTCTGGGCTTGCCATAGCGGCTTCTGGCGCAACGTCAGGCCTTGACTCGTGAGGTCGTCATTCTTGCCGAACAGCGTGACGTCGGCGGTGAGGTCCAGGGACAATCTGTCAGTGAGGCCGGTCACATAACCGGTTTGCAACGTCATCTTCCAACGGTTTTCACCGAGGTTGAGTGCATCGTTGCGGTCATAGCTACCGGTCGGCACGAACAGGTAGGGCGCAATGCCCCAGTAACGGTTCTTCGCCGGATCGTTCACGAGCCACAGGGTCGAGGCCAGAATCAGATCACCCGTGCCACTGGTTTGTCCCAACGCGTCGTTGTCGCGTGTTCCTTCCAGGCGACCGAAGGGCAACAGGAACTGTGTATTGATCGTGTAGTCACCCAACTGCTGGTAATTGGCGACGCGCAGTATGCCGATATCCGAGTCGAGTCCAGCTTTGATCGCAACCTTGTGACCGTCACTGTAGAGCGACCGCCGCTCGGCATGCTGCAGGTAGAGCAAGCCGATATTGCTGCCGGCTGGAAGCGCAGCGGCGTATTCGCCGGCGTCCACATCGATGGCATGGGCGTTGCCGGCCAGGGTGGCCAGCAGCAATGCGGCACCGATCATTGAAGTATCCAATGCGCAAGCTGAGAAACGAGCGCGCGCAGGGGTACGCGTGGAGATCTCCATGAGTCACCTGTTTTTGTTTTTGTAGGTTTTAGAGAGGGGTGAATCAGGAACCGGCTCAGCGGCTCAGGTTGCGGTAGGCCGCCGTTTCGAAATCCAGATAACCCTGGGTCGATACAGGGTCTACGAATGGCAGTATCTGGGTGGCCCAAAAGCCACCGATGCCATTCTTGCGATCGATCCAATAGAAGAGATTGGCCAATCCAGCCCACGCCAAGGAGCCCGCAGGGCGACCGGTGGGAGCGTCTTGTTCGTTGATCATGAAACTCAACGCCCACGACTTTGGCATGCCGGGGAAGAATTCCGCAGTATGGGAAATACTCGGAATCACGCAGGGAAGGGCTTTTATCTTCAAGTTGTCGAGGCCGTTTTGCTCGGCGAAACGAATCGTCTCCGGCTTCAGGATCCGTCCGTGATCGCCTTGTCCATCGTTCAGCCAGGCGCGGATGAACAGGCAGTAATCCTTGACTGTCGAAAACAGGCCATGGCCTCCCATATGCACTTCGGGTTCCGGCGGGAGGAGGGAGCCTTCGACCGGGCTCAGCGATCCATCCTCTTCACGCTGGTGCATGCCAGCCCGTCGCTGGAGCATTGACGGGGTCATGGTGAAGGCCGTGTCGGTCATGCCCAGAGGCTCAAAAATACGCTGTTGCATGACTTCACCCAGGCGTTTGCCGGTAATGGCCTCGACCACCAGGCCGGCCCAGTCCATGTTGGAACCGTATTCCCACTGCTCACCAGGCTCGAACAGCAAGGGCGTCTTCAGGGCAGCCAACGATCCGCTGATGATGCTGGGTTGTCGTTGTTCCTGGACCAGCCTGTTGTAGTGTTCGTTGAAGAATTCGTAACCCAGGCCTGCGGTATGAAGCAGGAGCATTCGGGTGGTGATGTGATTTTTCGCAGGGCGAAGCCGTGGGGTGCCGTCGCTATCAAACCCTTCGAGCACCTTGAGTTCGCCGATCATCGGCAGGTAGTCCCTGGCGGGCGCATCGAGATCCAGTCGGCCTTCCTCGACCAACTGAAGCACGGCCGTGGCGGTTATCGCCTTGGTCGTGGAAAACATCGCGAAAACACTGTCGGTCGTCATTGCCTCTGGTTGACCGAGCGTTCGTTGCCCTGAAGCACCCTCGTAGAGCAAACCGTCTCGCCCGGTGACGGCAGCAACGACGCCTGGGACGCGCTGCTGCCCAACGGTGACGGTTTCGAGTATCTGGTCGAATGCTGATGTAGAACCTGGATTCATTATTCTTATTCTCCTTAAACCCAACCCTGGTGCGCTTGGCTAGCGCCTGGAGCGGGATGTGCAGTGACAGGACTGATTGGGCCGACGTGAAGCGATGAACGTCGGGCCAGGGGAGATTAAGAAAATAAAACCGGAGCGTTTGTCGGCTGCCGGCAGAGGGTGTCGGAATCCGGCATTTATCCAATTACCTGCTTCGCCTAAGGGAAACCTTTAGCCGCACGGGAGATTTCCCCCCTTCGGATGCTGTTCATCTTGATACCGGCGCGGCGTCTACTCGCTTACCTTGCGCACACAGGAAGCGTGTCGTCGTAGCGGACTGTTCCATTGAGCTCGCCTTGCGCTTACCCCATAACAATAAGAATGGAGATATCAGGTGAAGCAATCTTGCCGTGGGCTCGGTATTGCCAGTGTGATCGGGGTTATCTGTTCGCCATTGGCAGCTCATGCCGATGTGATCGATGACAGTCATTTCAAAGTGGATACGCGTAACTTCTACTTGCACCGAAACTACACCAACACCCATGCACCGGTGTCTGAAGTGCACAGTTGGTCTCAGGGTTTCGATGCGCAATTTACCTCCGGCTACACCGACACGGCCTTGGCCATTGGCCTGGATGTGGATGCGCAATACGCCGTGCGTCTGGATTCCTCGGGCAACGACGGTTCGCTGCCGTACAGTGTGAGCGATCAACAGACGGCCAATGACTACAGTCGCGCCGGTGCGACCTTCAAGATGCGCTACAGCAAGACCGAGTTAAAGGTGGGTGACCTGCGCCCGCAATTGCCGGTGGCGTTCGATGACCCCAGTCGACAGCTGGATACCATCTATCAAGGGGCCGTGGTCGAGTCCAAGGAAATTGACGGATTGACCGTGACCGGTGGCCGCTTCTGGTCTGCCGTGACACGGGAGTCTTCCAATCACGAAAAGCTCTACAAGTTTGGCTCCACCGATAATCTCGACAGTGACGGCCTGGATTTTGGCGGCGTCACTTACGACATCAGCAAGACGTTGCAAGCCAGTTACTTCTACGGCGTCCTGCACGATATCTACCAGCAGCACTATTTCGGCCTGATGCACATGGCTGACCTGGGCAATGGCTACAAACTTAAAACCGACTTGCGCTACTTCAATAACAATGAAGACGGCAGTGCCTTGAACGGTGAAATTGACAACCGCTCCTACGGTGCCCTGTTCAGCTTGCTCAAGGGGGCGCACATGTTCGGCCTCAGTTACCAGCGCATGCTCGGTGACAGCGTGTTCCCGACCATGAACGGCTATATCCCGCAACCTTACCTGGTGCACTGGTCGTCCCTGGGTTTTGTCCGCCCCGATGAAAAGTCCTGGGGCGCGCGCTACAGCTATGACTTTGCCGGGATGGGCGTGCCGGGGCTGAAATTCTACACGCGCTACATCAAGGGCACGAACTGGGACCGCGGCGGCAACTTGAGCGACAACCAGGAAAGCGAACGCTACCTGGGGCTCAATTACGTGGTACAGAGCGGGGCGCTGCAAGGCCTTGGACTGGACCTGCGTAACATCGATGTGAAACAGAAGTACGGCTACGACTACAACGAGTTCCGTGTCGCCACGACCTACACGTGGAAGTTCTGGTAAGCGCATTGACTCCATAACAATACAAATAGGAGCAAAGACTAGTGAATATACAGGTCGATAACCCGGTCCTGCAGCGCAAGAAAACCTACGTCTACGAGTGGTACGTGGTGGCGCTGTGCATGATCGCCTACATCTTTTCGTTTGTGGATCGGCAGATCCTGGCGCTGATGATCGAACCGATCAAGGCCGACCTGCAGATCAGCGACACCCAGTTCAGCCTGCTGCACGGGCTGGCCTTTTCGTTGTTCTACGCCTTCATGGGCATGCCCATCGCCTATCTGGCTGACCGCTTCTCCAGGCCGAGGATCATCGCCGTCGGCGTGGTGTTCTGGAGCCTGGCGACCGCAGCCTGCGGCCTGAGCAAGAACTTCCTGCACATGTTCCTCGCGCGCATTGGCGTCGGCGTTGGCGAAGCGGCCCTGTCGCCCTCGGCCTACTCGATGTTCAGCGACATGTTCCCCAAGGAGAAACTCGGTCGCGCCGTGGGCATCTACTCGATCGGCTCGTTCGTCGGTGGCGGCCTGGCCTTCCTGGTGGGTGGCTATGTGATCGCCATGCTCAAGGACATGAACACCATCGAGGTCGCCTTTCTCGGCGCGATGAAAGCCTGGCAACTGGCGTTCTTCATTGTCGGCCTGCCCGGTATCGTGGTCGGCCTGTTGATCTGGCTGACCGTGCGCGACCCGGCGCGTAAAGGCCTGCAGGTCGATGCCCAGGGTCGAGCCAAGAAGGTCGCCATGAGCGATGGCTTGCGCTTCCTGGGTCGTCACCGTGCCACTTTCACCTGCCATTACCTGGGCTTTTCGTTCTACGCCATGGCGCTTTTTTGCATGATGAGCTGGAGCCCGGCGTTGTACATCCGAAAGTTCGGCCTGTCGCCGATGGAGGCCGGCTACATGCTCGGCACCGTGCTGTTGGTGGCCAATACCGCCGGCGTGCTGTTCGGTGGATGGCTCACCGACTACCTGGCCAAGAAGGGTCATCAGGACGCGGCGATGCGCACGGGTGTCATCGGTGCCCTGGGCATGGCTGTACCGGCCGTGCTGTTCCCGCAAGCCGATCAGCTGTGGCTGTCGGTGACCCTGCTGGTGCCAGCCATGTTCTTCGCCTCGTTCCCGATGCCGGCATCCACGGCGGCGATGCAGATCCTCGCGCCGAACCAGGTACGCGCACAGGTCTCGGCGGTGTTCCTGCTGATCAGCAACCTGCTGGGGTTGGGCCTGGGCACCACGCTGGTGGCGCTGTTGACCGACCGCTACTTCGGTTCGCCGGCAGCGGTGGGCTCGTCGATGTCGTTGGTGATCGCCGGTGCGTCGGTGTTGACCGTGTTGTTGCTCTGGCGTGGTTGCCGGCGTTTCCGCGAAAGCTATGCGCGGGAGTATCCGAGCCGCGCTTGATTGGTCATAGTTCATGATCGGTGCCTCGGCCCCGCTGCGTTTGTATGCAGCGGGGCTGAAGCACTTCCAGGCCAGGAGAATCCCCGATGTTGAATGACGTACACCTGCTGGAGCGGCATAGCCTGCTCAGCTCGGCCGATTACCGCGAGATCAAGGACAAGGTCAGTCATTACCTGTGTCCGCACAGTTTCAACGTGCTGCGTGACGAGCCGATCCATACCCGGCTCAACGGCGTATTCTTCGGTACTTCGGCGCTGCTCGACCTGCGCTATGGCGCGCCGGTGGAGATCAACATCGGCGACATTGCCGATCAGTACCTGTTTCGCATCACCTTGCAGGGGCATTGCGAAGTGGCCCACGGCCGGCGAAGTGCGGCGATGCAGTCGGGCTGCCTGAGCGTTTCCTCGCCGTTCGCGCAAAGCCGCATCATCACCGATGGCGAGTGCCGCAACCTGATCCTGCGCGTCGACCGTGATGCCCTGCAGCTGCAACTGCAACGCCTGCTCGGGCGCAGCTTGCGGCAGTCGGTGATCTTCGATGTCAGCGTCGACCCGCTGGGCGCCGGCGTGGTCAGCCTTTATCACACCCTGGACTACATCTGCCGGCTGTACGGCAGCGGCGTGGACGGATCGCGGCTCGCCAGCGGCTTGTCCGATTACCTGATGCAACTGCTGCTCACCCAGCTGCCACATAACTACTCGACGGATCTGTTGATCGATTCGCGCGCGCCGCTGCCGCACCACGTGAAGAAGGCCCGTGACTACATCGAGGCGCACCTTGGCGAGTCGATCAGCCTGGCGACCCTGAGCGAGCTCTGTGGCGTCTCGGCCCGCACCTTGCAAAACGGCTTCAAACAGTTTCTGCAGCAGGCGCCGGTCGAGTACATCCGTGAGCGTCGCCTGGCGGTGATCCACGAATCGCTGCAACAGGGTAATACCTGCGAAAGCGTCACCGATATCCTGTTGCGCCACGGCATCAACAGCTTCGGGCATTTTTCCAGTGCCTATCGGCAACGCTATGGCTGCCTGCCGTCGGACACCCTGCGCCGACACAAGCATTAAGACTTCTGCGTAATCCGTCAGTCGGCTGCGCAATCGGGACAGTCCGTGGCGGTGCAGCCCGATAGCATCGAGTCTCTTACAAGAGGAGCAACTCGATGAATATTACCGTGCTGGGTGGGGGACATGGCTGCTACGCCGCAGCTGTCGAGATGGCTGAAAAGGGGCATCAGGTCCGCCTGTGGCGGCGCGACTCGGCAGCGCTCAAAGAGTTGCTGGCCATCGGCAGCCTGACCATCAGGGACTATCGGGGTACCCGTCAGCTGTCCGTCGGCAAACCGGGCGACAAACTGTCGTTCACCGACGATTTGGCCGAAGCCCTGGGCGACGCGCAACTGGTGATCATCCCGCTGCCATCGACCTCCCACGAAGACCTGGCCAGGCATGTGGCGCCGCATCTGCGCGATGGCCAGGTGGTGTTCCTGCCACCGGGCACTTTCGGCAGCTACGTGTTTGCCAAGGCCATGGCTGATGCCGGTAACCTGGCCAAAGTCGCCTTCGCTGAAACCGGTACGCTGCCGTACCTCGTACGCAAGCATGGCGCCAGCGAGCTGGTGATCAGTTGCTACGCGACCCGCCTGCCGACTGGCGTGTTCCCCAGCAACCTGTCCGAGCACGCCTTCACGGTATTGCGCGAGGCCTACCCGAGCGTTGAACCGATCGAAGACGCCTTGAGCGGTGCGTTGATGAACGCAGGTCCCATCATCCACCCACCGCTGATCATGATGAACGCAGGTCCCCTGGAGCATTTCGAAGCCTGGGACATTCATAACGAAGGCACCCAGCCGTCGATTCGTCGCGTGACCAACCAGCTGGACGCCGAGCGCATGGCCGTGCGTGAAGCACTGACCTACGGCGCACCGCACTTTCCCCTGGCCGACCATTACAACACCAGCGAAGGCGAGGCGTGGATGTACGGTCGCGGTGCCCATGGCAAGCTGACCGACAGCGGTGACTGGCGCGAAGACATCGACCTGCAGACCCATCGCTACATGCTCGAAGACACCCGCCTGGGCCTGTCCTTCCTGGTGTCCGTTGGCCGTTGGGCCGGTGTGCCGACCCCGGTTGCCCAGGGCCTGCTGAGCATCGCTTCGGTCGTTGCCGAACGTGATCTCTACGCCGAAGGCCGCACCCTGGAAAACCTCGGTCTGGCCGGGCTCGACCGCGAACGGATGACCGAACTGCTGACCAAGGGCTTTCAATCATGAGCATTGAATTGCCTCAGGTCAGCGTGGTCGGCGCCGGCCGGATGGGCGAGGGCATTGCCCTGGCCTTCATCCATGCGGGCTTGCCGGTTACCCTCATTGACATCAAGGAGCGCGCCGAGGATGAGCGCGACGACTACTTCGAGCGCGTGCGCAATAACATCCGCGGCGAACTGCTCATGCTGGTTCGCCTCGGAGTGCTCCAGCCGGAACAGGCGGACATCGCGCTATCGCGCTTGACCCTGCAAACCCGGGACCGGGCCTGCGAGGCGTTGCGCCGATGCGAGCTGGTGTTCGAAGCCGTGCCGGAAGTCATCGAGGCCAAGCAACAGACGTTCGCCTGGGTCAGCGAGCATGTCCCGGCGTCGGCGATCATCGCGTCGACAACCTCGACTTTCCTAGTTACCGAGTTGAGTGAAATGGTCAGCACGCCGGCGCGCTTCGTCAACGCGCACTGGCTCAATCCCGCGCACCTGATGCCGCTGGTGGAAGTCAGCCGCAGCGCCGCGACCTGCCCACAGGTGGTCGAGCGGCTGCTGCAACTGCTCAAGCGCATCGGCAAGGTGCCGGTGGTGTGCAATCCGGTGGCGGGCTATATCGTGCCGCGCATCCAGGCACTGGCGATGAACGAAGCCGCACGGATGGTGGAAGAGGGCGTGGCCAGCGCAGAGGATATCGACACAGCCGTTCGCATTGGCTTCGGCTTGCGCTTCTCGGTACTGGGACTGCTCGAGTTCATCGACTGGGGTGGCGGCGACATTCTCTACTACGCCTCGCATTACCTCAGTGGCGCGCTGGCGCCGCGCTTCGAATCGCCACAGGTGATTGCCGACAACATGCACAACGGCCGCAACGGCCTGCGCGACGGCCAGGGTTTCTACGATTACCGTGAACTGGACGTGGAGGCCTACAAGCAGCAGCGGATGGGAGCCTTTGTGCAAAAGCTGGCGTCGTCGGGGTTGACGCCAGCGTTCGATGGCGCGTTGGCTCAGGCCTGAGCATCAGGGCCCGGATGCCGGGCCCTGACTACGCGACGTTTGAGTTGATGTCGTTGCCCACGACTTCGACGATGCGCCGGGCAATATGGTCGACGTGGGTCTCCAGGGCGAAGTGGCCGGTATCGAGCAACTCGACCACCGCATTGGGGTTGTCGCGCTGATAGGCCTCGGCGCCCGGTGGAATGAAGAAGGGGTCGCCTTTGCCCCAGATCGCCAGCGTTGGCACCTGGGTGTCGCGAAAGAACTGTTGGAATGCCGGATACAGCTCGAGGTTGTTCTGATAATCAAGGAACAGGTCGAGCTGGATGTCCTTGTTGCCGGGCCGCTCCAGCAGAAGCGCGTCCAGATGGTACGCCTCGGGTGCGATCACCTCGGGATGACTCACGCCCTCCACATACTGCCAGCGCGTGCCTTCCAGATGCAGGATGGCATCCTTGATCACCTGGCGATTGGCGGGCGACGGGTCGGCCCAGTACTGGCGGATCGGCGCCCACGCATCCCCCAGACCTTCGAGATACGCATTGCCGTTTTGCGAAACAATCGCGCTCACCCGATCCGGGTAAGCCAGCGCCAGGCGCAAGCCAGCGGGGGCGCCGTAGTCGAAGAAATACATCGCATAACGCTGGAGTCCCAGTACATCGACAAACTGGCGCAGCGTCTCGCCGATCGCATCGAAGGTGTAGACGTAGTGACGTTCAGCCGCCACTTCGGTGAAGCCGAATCCGGGCAGGTCCGGCGCGATGAGGCGGTATTTGTCCGCCAGCAGCGGGATCAGCTCGCGGAACTGGTGCGACGAGCTGGGAAAACCGTGCAGCAGCAACAGTACCGGCGCGTCGACAGCGCCGGCTTCGCGATAGAACACCTTGACGCCGTCGGCTTCGACAAATTTGTAGGCAACGTTGGTGTGTCGGGAAGTGGTCATGGCTCATTGATCCTGTAACTGTATAAAAGTGTTTTTACGGGTTACTTGAATCTATTCTGCATGGATTATGTAACTGGTCAAACTATTTTTATGGGTTACAATCGGTCTGGTTATTCCCCGGAGATTTCCATGACTGACGACGTCACCCCCCTTGAACTGCCTGCGCCGTTGCTACTGGCCGATCACCCGGCGCTGGACCTGCTGAACACCCGCATGATGGTCGACGGCCAGCGGCAAGACCTGCTCGGCACCGATTCCGATGCGGCGTCGTGGCTGCAGCAGTCGGGGTTCGGGTGGGTGACAGGCGTGGAAGGGAGCGACGGGCATTTGCTCGCCCGGTTGCGCAAGCTGCGCGACAGCATCGAGGGCCTGGTCGCAGCCCGCCGGGAAAATCGCTTGGCGGATCCGGCAGCGTTGAATGCCTTTCTGTTGGCGGCGGTGCCGCAACTGGTGTGGGAGGAGGGCGGCGCGCCGGTACTGGATCGCTTCCGTCAGGGTGATGCCGCCAGCCAATGCCTGAGCCGGCTGGCTTATGCCGCTGCCGAGTTGTTGGCTGAAGGCGATTTCAATCTGGTGCGCAAATGCGAAAACACGGAATGTTCATTGATGTTCTATGACCGCACCAAGGCGCACAAACGGCGCTGGTGCAGCATGGCGCTGTGCGGAAACCGGCATAAGGTCGCCGAGTTCCGCAAGCGGCGCCAGGGTGCAACTTAGGGTTAGGGCACCTGGCTGTGGACCTGTCAGTCAGCGCACCAGGCAAGGTTGCTTGTTGTTGAAGCGCCAGCCCGGAATCAGGAACTGCATCGCGACGCTGTCATCCCGCGCGCCAAGACCCATGCCTTTGTACAATTCGTGAGCCTTGGCCACCGCGTCCATGTCGATCTCTACGCCCAGGCCATGTCGGGTCGGAACCTTTACGTAGCCGCCTTCGATTTTCAGCGGCTCCCGGGTCAGGCGCTGGCCGTCCTGCCAGATCCAGTGCGTGTCGATCGCGGTGATTTCCCCCGGTGCGGCGGCTGCTACCTGGGTGAACATGGCCAGGGAGATATCGAAGTGGTTGTTGGAATGCGAGCCCCAGGTCAGGCCCCATTCGTGGCACATCTGGGCAACACGCACTGAGCCTTGCATCGTCCAGAAGTGCGGGTCGGCGAGCGGGATGTCGACCGATTGCAATTGAATGGCGTGGCCCATTTCGCGCCAGTCGGTCGCGATCATGTTGGTGGCGGTCTTCAGTCCGGTGGCACGGCGGAATTCGGCCATGACCTCGCGGCCCGAGTAGCCGTTTTCTGCACCGCACGGGTCTTCGGCGTAGGCGAGGACGTGATGCTGATCGCGGCACAAACGAATGGCTTCTTTGAGCGACCATGCACCATTCGGGTCAAGGGTGATTCGTGCGTCAGGAAAGCGTTCAGCCAGCGCGGTGACCGCTTCGATTTCTTCATCGCCGCTCAACACACCGCCCTTGAGCTTGAAATCGTTGAAACCATATTTTGCGCTGGCTGCTTCTGCCAGGCGCACGACGGCTTCGGCGGTCATGGCTCTCTCATGACGAATCCGGAACCAGTTGTCTTCAGCGTCGGCCTCGTTACGGTAAGCCAGGTCCGTGACATGGCGGTCGCCGATGTAGAACAGGTAGCCAAGCATCTTCACCGCATCGCGTTGCTGCCCTTCGCCGAGCAATGCAGCCACCGGCACCTCGAGGAACTGACCCAGCAGGTCGAGCAGCGCGGCTTCCATCGCAGTCACCGCATGAATGGTGATGCGCAGGTCGAAGGTTTGCAGGCCGCGACCGGCCGCATCCCGGGATGCAAAGGTGCTACGCATCTGGTTGAGGATGCGTTGGTACTGGCCGATGGGCTGGCCGATCACCAGGGCGCGAGCGTCTTCGAGGGTCTCACGGATGCGTTCGCCCCCCGGAACTTCGCCCACGCCAGTATTACCGTAACTGTCCTTGAGAATGACAATGTTGCGGGTGAAGAATGGTCCGTGGGCGCCGCTCAGGTTCAGCAGCATGCTGTCGTGGCCCGCGACGGGTATGACTTGAAAATGGGTGACGACAGGTGACTGGGTGGCGTTGACAGAATGTTCAGCGTTCATGGCAAGTTCCTACGAGTATGGTCGTTCAACGAACAATGGAGTCAGTGCGCTTTGACTGTCGCATGCGTTGGAGCGGCGTTCGGTGGTGTCAGCACGGGTGATGGCTTGGGTGAGGTCCTGGCGAAAAACACCAGTATCGCGGCGAGCACCGAGGTGCCGGCCAAGCCATAGAGGCCGCCCTGGATCGACCCGGTCGTCTGTTCCAGGAAACCGAAGGTCGTGGGTGCCACGAAACCGCCCAGGTTGCCGATCGAGTTGATCAGCGCGATAACCGCGGCGGCGATACGGGCATCCAGGTAGCCCTGGGGAATAGGCCAGAACAATGAGGACGCGGACTTGAAGCCGATGGCAGCGAAGCAGATGGCGACAAAGGCGAAGATCGGCCCGCCGGTGGTGGACAGGAACATGCCGGCAGCTGCAATCAACAAGGCAGTTGCGACCCAGGCTTGCTGGAATTTGAACTTGCTCGACAGCGCCGCAAAGGAGTACATGGCGATGATCGAGATCAACCATGGGATCGAGTTGAAAAACCCTACCTGTACATCACTCAGGTCACCCATCTTCTTGATGATGCTGGGCAGCCAGAAAGTCGCGGCATAGATCGTCAGCTGGATGCAGAAGTACAAGGTGCAGAACAGCAGGATCTGGCGATCTTTCAGGAGTTTGCCAATGGTCGGTTTCACGCTGGTCAGGGCTTCACGTTCGCGTTGCTCCTGATCGATGGCACCGACCAGCGCATCCTGCTCCTCGCGCGTCATCCACTTGGCGTCGTGGGGTTTGGAATCAAGCCAGAACCAGACGAAGAAGCCCAGGAACACCGAGGCCAGGCCTTCTATGGCGAACATCCATTGCCAGCCGTGAAAGCCAAAGCCTTCGATTTGCAACAGGGCACCCGACAGCGGACCGGAAATCAGCGAGGCAACGGCTGAGCCGCTGAGGAAAATGGCGATGGCTTTGCCGCGCTCGACGCCTGGCAACCAGCGAGTGAAGTAGTAGATCACGCCTGGGAAGAAGCCCGCTTCGGCGACACCCAACAGAAAGCGCAGGATGTAGAAGTGGGTTTCGTTCTGGATGAACGCCATCAGCGTGGCGACGATGCCCCAGGTGAACATGATGCGGGTCAGCCAGATCCGGGCGCCGACCTTTTGCAGCAGTATGTTGGAGGGCACTTCGAACAGTGCGTAGCCAATGAAGAAGAGGCCTGCGCCCAGGCCATAGGCGGCAGCGCCAATCCCGAGGTCATGTTCCATGTGCGTGCGCACGAAACCGATGTTGACCCGGTCGATGTAGTTGAGGATGAACATGATCACGAAAAGCGGGAGCACATGTCTCTTCACTTTGCTCACGGCGCGCGCGAGAACCGAATCATTTTCTGGAACGACAGATGCGTTGCTTGAATTGTTCACAATTCAAATCTCCCACTGATTATTTTTATGCGGGTTTGAGCGTGATAGCGGCGGCCTGGCTGCCGGTTATTGCTGTCGAGTTACCAGGCACCGAGCGCCTTGATCAGGGTCGCGTCGTGGTCGGTCAAAGGAAAAGGCAGGGAGGTCTTGCGAGAGGTAGGACTTGAGTACTTGAGGATTCATTGGATTCGCCTGCATCGATGGTTTTTGTTTAGATGTCTGGAGCGGGTTAAGTTGATAGACATCATACAAGTGGTTTTTTGAGGCTGCAATGCGGCGGATGGTGTTTTGTGTGCATAACGACGTGAAAAAATAATGTATTTGGTTATTTTATTCAGTGTTTATAGGGGTTTAACTGCCGAATTGTGCCGGGCTGAGAGGGTGGACCTGTCATTCGGCTGGAAAGTGCCCCGAGCTAATCAGCTCTTTTTAGGTGTGTTGTCATACAAGTTTGGGCCTTTTCTAACCTGGCGTAGCGGGGGTACATTCGCATTTCGCCAGAGAATCTCCGGTGGGTGTTAAGCTCTGTGAAGCAAAATTCCGTGGACTCGAACCTATGCAAATTGAAAGCGGAACCCCTGTCCGCAGACGCTCCAATAATCTGGCTCAGGGCGTGGTCGAAGCACTGACCCAGCGCATTTTGCTCGGCCAATTGAAGCCAGGCGAAAAGCTGCCTTCGGAATCCACCATCGTTCTCGAACATGGCGTGAGCCGCACTGTTGTTCGGGAGGCGATCTCCAAGCTGCAAGCTTCGGGGCTAGTCGAGACACGACACGGAATCGGCACATTCGTGCTGGAGCAACCCTCCCAGCCAGGGCTGCGCCTGCATGTGGATACCGTTGCGAGTGTCCGCAGCATGCTGGAGCTGAGATTGGGCCTGGAGGTGCAGGCGGTTGCACTGGCCGCTATGCGCAGAACCGACGATCAGCTCGCGCGTATGCGTCAGGCCTTGAGTGATTACCAGGCTTCGCTGGCGAACAACGATAGTTGCGTCGAGCAAGACAAGCGCTTTCACCAGATCATTGCCGAGGCGACCGGTAATACGTTTTTCACGGAAATCATGCAGCACCTGGGCAATGCCATGATTCCTCGTACCCAGGTGAAGGCCGACGAACGTGGAGGCGCCGACTTTTCGCAATTGGGGCAGCTGGCGAATCTGGAGCATGAAGCGATTTTCAACGCGATCAAGCGACAGGATCCCGATGCGGCTCGAGCAGCGATGGTGCTGCACCTGACCAACAGTCGGGATCGGTTTTCGGGGAGTTGAAGGGGGGCTGAAACCGTGGCAAGGGAGCTTCCACTCCCTCACTGATGTCTTACCCCCGACACTCCACCAGGCTTTTCACCTGTCCAGAATCCGTCTGGTTCTCATCACTCAACCAGCGTTCGAACCCTGCGCCAATCGCCGGCCATTCCGAATCGATGATCGAATACCAGGCGGTGTCGCGGTTCTGCCCCTTGACGACCATGTGCTGGCGGAACACGCCTTCGAAACTGAACCCCAGGCGCTCGGCCGCGTACTTGGAGCGGGCGTTGGCGTTATTGCATTTCCACTCAAGGCGCCGGTAGCCGAGGGCGAAAGACTCCTTGGCCAGCAGATAGACGGCCTCGGTGCTCTTGGGTGAGCGTTGCATCGGCGCGCCGAAGGTCACGTGGCCGATTTCAATGCGGCCCTGGGCCGGGACGATCGACATCAGGCTGAGGATCCCTTGTACTTCGCCGCTGGCGCGGTCGATCACGCTGAAGAAGTAGGGATCGCTGCTGGCGGCGTGGTTGTTCAGCCAGTCGTTGAATACGCTGCGCTGCGGGAAAGGACCGTAAGGCAGGTAGTCCCACAGTTTCGGATCGGCACCCGGGCCTTGCAGGGCGTTGAACAAATCGTCGCCGTGGCGCGCCGGGTCGAGTCTTTCCAGGCGGATGAAACGTCCTTCGATCAGTTGGGCTGTCGGGGCCGGGACGCCTTTCCAGTCGGCGAGTGAAGTCGGCATGCTGTTCTCCTTGAACGTTAAATGGCTTTGCGAAACTGGATGAAACCCGGACGCTCAGCGATGCGCTCGTAGAGCTGGATCGCAGTGGCGTTGGTTTCGTGGGTCAACCAATGCACCTTGTTGCAGCCGTCGGCCTTGGCCGTGGCGTAGACGAATTCGATCAGCTGACGGCCAACGCCGGTGCCGCGGGATTCGGGTGTTACCAGCAGATCCTGCAAGTAGCAGGCGTTTTCAATGCTCCAATTGGAGCGATGGTAGATGAAGTGCACCATGCCCACCGCTTTGCCGTCTACCCAGGCGAGGGCGGCATGGGTGGGTTCGTTTGGGTCGAGCATGCGTTGCCAGGTGCTTTGGCTGACGGTTTCTGGCAGTTCCGTGTTGTAGAAACGCAGGTAGGCCTGCCACAGCGGCAGCCAGTCGGCGTGGTCGTCGGCGCTGACCTGGCGGATGTCGATCTGGTTCATGTTCATTCCTTTGGCATCAAGTGGGCGAGGGCCTGGTCGTGTGCGTCGGCGCTGGCGGCCAGCCCTTCGCGCACGCCGGCAATGTCGGCGGCGTTGCGGTTCTGGCTGAGCTTGCGTTTGCCTTCCAGGCGCTGGATCGGCAGGGCGAAGCCGACGATGGCCTTGAGCATGCCGTCGATGTAATCGGCCGGGGCATCGGCGACTTTCCACGGTTGCGCGCGACCGGCTTCATGGCGCTCGGTCAAGGCGCTGACCAGTGAGCGCAGGCGCTCGGCATCGGTGAACACCTCAGCGCTGCCATAGGCGTGCACAGCCACGTAGTTCCAGGTCGGCACGACTTTGCCGTCCTCGGCTTTGCTCGGGTAGAACCCGGGGCTGACATAAGCCTCGGCGCCGGCAAAAATGACCAGCGCTTCGGCGCCGTCCTGCAGTTCTTTCCACTGTGGGTTGGCCTTGGCGAAATGGCCATACAGGGTTCCGTTCGGACCCTCGTCGGTATTGAGCAGCAAAGGCAAATGACTGGCTTGCAGGCCTTGTTCGCCATGGGTAACCAGCAGGGCGAGGCGAGTGCCGAGCATCTGTTGCTGCAGCTCATGCAAATCGTTGAAGGCAAAGGCGCGGGGCGTATACATGGAAATATTCCTTGGCGAATGCCTGCATCCTAGGCAGGCTATTGGTCTGTTGTAAGAGCCATTAACGATAAATTTCATAGGTCCATTGTCATGAAGGATGCGCCGCTGTCCTTGTCCTTCAATCCGGCGGGTATCGAGCTCGACCGCCGCCAGGGCTTGAGTCGCCAGCTTTATCAGGCCTTGCGGGTTCGAGTGCTCGACGGGCGCCTGGCCAGCGGCACGCGATTGCCGGCGAGTCGGGACCTGGCGGCGGCCCTGGCGATTTCCCGCAACAGCGTGGTACGGGCCTACGACCAGCTCTACGCCGAAGGGTTTATCGAAGGGCGGGTGGGTGACGGAACCTATGTCGCACAATTACCCCAAGCACCGTTCCCCGGCAGCAAAACAGCGCCGAAAGCCCCGCCAGGCACCTCTCTCAAAGGCCTGGATGTGCCTGTGTTGGCGGCCGGTCAAGTCGCTCGCAGCGGCGCATTGGCGCGGGTGGAAAACAATCATTTGCCGACGCCTCCGAGCGGTCCGCCGCGCGCTTTTCGGGTCGGTGTGCCGGCATTCGATCTGTTTCCGTTCGAGGTGTGGGCCAAGCTGAATGCTGCGTTCTGGCGCAAACCGGATCTCCAGCAGTTGTGTTACGGCGCACCGCAAGGTGATGCGCGATTGCGCGGGATGATCGCGGCGTATTTGCGCAGTTCCCGCGGCATGCAGTGCACGGCGGAGCAAATCGTCGTGACCAGCGGCGCGCAGCAAGGGATCAGCCTGTGTGCGCAGTTGCTGGTGGAACCGGGGGACGGTGTGGCGGTGGAAAACCCCGGGTATCGGGCGGCCGGTCATGCGTTTGCGGTGGCGGGTGGGCGATTGCACGGCATCGCCGTGGACAGCGAGGGCATCGATTGCAGCGAGCTGGCGCGCCTGGGCGATTGTCGTCTGGCCTACGTGACGCCCTCGCATCAATACCCCTTGGGCGTGGTGATGAGCCTGGCGCGACGCCTCGAATTGCTGGCCTGGGCCGAGCGCAACCAGGGCTGGATCGTCGAGGACGATTATGACGGCGAGTACCGATACAGCGGCGCACCGCTGGCGCCGTTGGCCGCGCTCGATCGTCACGGGCGGGTGCTCTATGTCGGTACGTTCGGCAAAGTCGCCTTTCCCGCTCTGCGCCTGGGCTACCTGGTGTTGCCGCCAGCATTGGTCGAGGCATTTGCCCAGCGGCGTGCGGTGGATGTCCGGCATTCCGAGGTGAGCACACAGGCGGTGATGGCCGAGTTCATGGCCGCCGGGCATTTCCAGCGCCACGTGCGGCGCATGCGACGTGCCGCGTTGAGCCGCCGCAACACGCTATTGGCCAATTGGCCCGCGGATATTGCCGGTGTGGGTCACCTGCCAAGTGTGGCAGCCGGCTTGCACATGACGGTGATGGTCGACTCTCTGGCCCGTGAGCGTGAACTGATAGAGGCTGCGTCCAGCGTCGATGTCGAGATCAATGGCCTGAGCAGCTATTGGCTAGCGGATTCGAACAACACGCCCGATCAACGCGCCGGGTTGGTCCTGGGCTTTGCCGCGGTGCCGGAGGAGGCGATCAGCGCGGCACTCGAACGTTTGGAAAAGGTCTGGCGCAGGACTCGCTGAAGCGCGAATCCTGGCGGGTGCGGGTTGTCTCTCAGGAACTCGAAGCGGCTTGCTTGATCTTTGACAAGAACAATTCATTCGCCAGTTTCGGACTGATTTCGCTGCGATAAACCGCGATCAGCTCGTTGTAGGAGGCCGATGTGCGCTTATCCAATGTACTGCCGAGCAGGCGTTGGGATACGGTTTTCAGGTGGGCAGCGGTGTAGGTTTTGGGGGCGGTGTCCGGGCCTGAATAGTGAAAGTGGGCGTACCAGAGCACCTTTGCAGTGCCATGTTCGCGTATCTCGTATTCTTCGAGAAAGTCGTTTTTATGCCCTTTGAGTCGCCGCCGACCGGGTGTCTTGGCGATGGTTATCAGTTTTTTGCTCATCAGCCATTCAACGCGGGCGGCGGTGGGGGGCTGTTCCTTGGTCATGCGGATTCGGGTCCGGCGACCTTTATCAAAGAGCTCGGTCGCGCCCTCATTGAGCTGTTTGGCCAGCAGTACGGCTGACGCCGGCCCGCCGTCAGTCGCATTATTGTCGGTGAGAGCTTCTTCGATCGTATCGCTCGCTTCTTGCAGTCGCCTGGCGTGCTGGTGAAACATTTCTTCTATTTCCGTGGGATTGCGTCCCGCTACCTTCGAGTGCCCTTCGGTGCGACGGATAAACGGCTGCAACTGATCCACCAGCGCCTGCCCCTTCTGGACGCTGATTTGCAGATCAGGTCGCACAGGGGCAGGTGCCTGCTCCGGCGCAGGTTCATGTTCCACCCAGACGCCCGGTGTTTTCTCATGGAATGTCGCGGTGACCTTGTTGGTCAATGGGGATATCACGTCGACCCATTCGGTGTTGTCCGCCGCCGTGCGCACACGTGGCTTGCCAACCACCGTGCCTTTGTAACGGGTCTTGATGATGCGTTTTGAGACAGGGGCGGGGCGAGAAGGACCCGGTGTCGGTTCGAGTGATTTGCGTTCTTGCAGAAGACCAGCGAGGTGCTTAACGCTCTGCTCCCTGAAGGTTTCGATGCGCTCGCGCATGAGGTCCAATGGGGGTTGCAGCAACTGCCGCGGAAACTCGTCAGGCAGGTCCTGTATCCGCAGGTCGAGGATGGCGAACTGTTCCACCAGCTCACTGAAACCGTCGATTCGCTCAGGCAGGGGCAGTGCATTGTCTTGTTCGGCAAGCTCCAGCGAAGACTGGACGGTCAGGCCCGTATCCTCGACAAGTCGTGTCATGGCTTGTCGGGCTGGCGCCGTATCCACGGAGGCGCTGTCACTCAAGCAAAGTTCCTGGGCAAGGCTGATCTGGAACAGTTTCAGATCCTGCAGCGCGTAACGGGGCAGCACTGCCTGACTCTCTCGCGCCACTTCGGCCGCTTCCTTGCCCAGTCGTTTCAACTCTTCGATGCGTGCCTGGGCAAACTCGATCTTGTCGATGAAGCCCTGGGTCAGATCGCTGGTGAGCTGGTGTGTCTGGCGCGGAGTCTGTGTGCCGTCCCCCGGCTCGTTATCCAGCAACGCCAGGGATTGGCGCATGTGTTCGCCAAACGCTCTGTTTTGCTGAATGAACCACTGCTGCGTGAGGGACAACTGATGATCCAGGCAGTCGACCAGGACCGCACGGTAGTTGGGGATCGATTCAATGCTGTTGTAGGACTTGAGCTGTTCGATGAAGGTGCCGAATTCCGCCACATGCGCATCCAGGGTTTCGATCAGGCGTTGCCGATTCGGGTCGACAATGTCCGTGGTAGGCGCTGTTACTGCCTTCTGCACGGCATCGAGCTCCTTTGTCAGCTGGGTTTTGCGACTTTCAAACGCGCTCAGTTGCAGTTTCAGCGTGGCCTTGCGTTGCTGGTTTTCCAGGGCTAGCGCTTTTCGGCTGCGGCCTCCGCCGCGCAATCGCAAGCGCGTATCGATGAACCATTGTCCCCCTGCGGAATGAATCAGCAGCGGACCCCGGCGTGACGGAGTGATGCGCGAGTCGATGATTTGCACATCGCCGTCGTCGTTGAGCCAGGCTTCGAACCAGCGCTGGCCCACCTGGGCATACCACTTTTGCTCGAGCGGGCTCAGATAGCGGTGAGGGCCGGGTTCGTTCGACGGCTTTTCGAGCCCGGTGGGCTTGGCGATAGCCAGCCGGTCCAGCACGGACGCCAGGCTCGCTTGCGACAAAATGCCGAAGGTATGCAGGGGTGTCGGGTGGTTGTCGGGCAGCAGGTGAGCGACGACATCGGGCATCTGCGTCACAGTGATGGCCGCGACCGGTTTTTCGAGTGTTGGGGTAGCGCTCTCAAGGTGTGGGGCACGTGGTTTGTTGCGCGTGGCGGCGTGGTGCGCCAGGACCATGCCCAGGGACAGGAACAGGTCGGTCAACGCAGTCCATTCATGCTCGGAATCATCCGCTTCCCGGGCTTCGCGCGCCTCGTCCAGATCGTCCATGATTTGCCAGATCCAGGCCGCAGTCGCCGCCGTACGCCCGAGAAAAGGCAACGTTACGTTGAACAGCATCCAGGCCGCTTGCTTGAGGGTAGCCCAACGGCTTTGCGCATTGGACACCGACTGCCGGTCGGCCAAGGTGACCAAGGCATTGGCGTTGGCGCTAAACAGTACCGGCAAGGCGGGTTGCGGCAGCGGCGACGAACCCAGGGTCAAGGCGCCCATCATCCCCAGTATCGAAGTTGAATCAACCAGCAACTGGGACAACGTCCAGACGGAGGGCAACTCGCCTGGGAACACGTACTGCGAGTAGTTAAAGCGCACGTCATCCGCTAACCAGGCCAGCACCGATTGGCGCAACGCCCTGTTGTGCTTGATGGCGTACAGCAGGCTCGCTTCGCCGGGGTATTGCAACAGTGGATGATCGAGCAGTGGCCGATACAGCAGGCACGGACCTTTTTCGACTTGTCGCGGCCCGATCACGAACATGTTGGCGACTTCGTCAGCCTTGCCATCGTTGCGTCCGCCTGGAATAAAAGCCAGAGGGCGGATGATGATTTCCAGACCCTCGACATAACGATCCGCGGCCTTCTCCTGCAAGGCCGCGACGACATAGCGATAGCCCAGTTCATCGATCCCGGCCTCGCCACGGATCTTCGCTTGCAGCGTTTGCAGCGGTAGCTGGATGCGCAGGTCTTCGGCGTAGAGTTGCTGGCGCCGGGCCTTTTCCTGCGGGTCGTCGAGCAGTGTGCGCTTGATCAGCCTCGGGTAGTTTTCGCCGATGTTCACGGCGCTCACCAGGCTGTCCAGGTAGGTCGGCGTCAGCCATGGCGCAACCGCTGAACCGTCGCGGTATTGCACGGTTTTTTCACCCCAGGGCAGGGCTGTGAGGTTCTGCAACGCCAGATCGACGAGTGACAACGTGACGGTTTCGGTTTCGCCCGGCACCGCGAATGTCCCGAGGATCACAGGGTGAGTGCTGCTGATTTGAATGTCTTCCAGGTGCGGCAGGGACGCTTGCGGGTGATCCTTTGTCATCTGGTCTTGCAAGGCCTTCAGGGTAAATTCGCGTAACGCAGCAATGCCATCGTGAAACGATTTCCCGGCGTGCTGCTCGCGTACCAACGCCAGGTCCATCAAGTGCCGACCGTAGCGAGTAAGATCTACTGTCGAAGCATTCAGCAACCAGTCCGGTAAAAGACGCTGGATCTGGTTGAAACGGGTGGGGCGCTGTTGCACCCGCTTTTCGAATTGTCCAGCCGCTGCCGCGATCCGTGGGGCCAGCGTCGACACCGCCATCTCGTTGAGCGAGCCAATGGCCTGGATTTCCAAGGCGATCAACGCACAGGCCTGCTGGTCGAAAAAATCGCCCGTGGGTTCGTAGAGGCACCACTGCAACTGTTGAGCATTTTCCGATGGAGTGACGCGTCGGCGAAGAACTTCGCCCAATGCCGCCAACGAATCATAGTGCCTGAATCCTTCGATGATCGAATGAGTAACGATCAGCGTGCGTTTCTCCAGCGTGCCGACAATGACGGCGGTGTCCATCAGCTGCCGGTGTTCGCTGTGTTGTTGATCGAGATGGTCGATGTCGATCAGGCAGGCGCGTGTCTGGTATTTGTCGTGGGCCTGACGATCGGCCTGTTGCGGGTAGTTGTAGACGGTCAGCGCCAGGGCCAGTTGGTCTTCGTCCCAGTCTTTGGGTTTGTCGTCGTTCCAGAGGCTGTGCAGGGCTTCGCTGATTTGATGCCAGCGGGGCTTGTTGGGGGCGATGGCTTCATTCCAGTAGTCCAGCTGTTGCTCCTGATAGGCCACGAACAACAAGCGCGCCAGGCGATTGAGCAGGCAGCCGATGGCATCGATCTTCACCGGCAGCTTGATGCCTGGCTCCACACCCGGTTGCCGGGTCAGGAAGTGTTCCCCGTCGATGTAGGTGGCTGTCGCGCCAGACAAGGTGAGCCGTACCAGCGCGTCAGTCAGGGATTCGTACCGGCTGTTGGCGGGCAAGACCTGGTTGTCGCTGATGGTCCAGGCGGGTGTAACCACCACGGTCAGGTTCGGATCGATGTGCAGTTGCGGATACTCGGTGTCGAGGGCGGTGCGGATCGAGGTCGAAGCGACTTCCCTGAGCGAAGGGCCGGTCACCAATTGAGTGAGTATGTCGTCGGGATTGTTGGAGGGTATGGCGGGCATGGCCGTTTCCTGTGTCCGGTGAAGCGCTTGGGACAGCGCGGGTTCGGGCACGGTAGAGGGCCGGTGGAAACAGGAGGTGGTAGATAGTTATCGCAGTAGGAGCGAGCATGCTCGCTCCTACAGGGGATTTCGTTTTATTCAGTTCCCTGCGCCGCGTTTCAAGTCCCCGACTTGATCTTGGTCCACGCCCGGGTCCGCGCACGTTCGGCATCGCGTGGCAGCGGTTGCAGGGTGTAGAGCGTGCCCATGGCCGCTTCAGTCGGGTACAGGTTCGGGTTGTTGCAAATCGCCGGGTCGACCAATTCCGTGGCGTCCTTGTTCGGGTTCGGATAGCCCACGAAGTCACTGACCGGCGCGATCACCTGGGGTTGCAGCAGGTAGTTGATGAAGGTGTAGGCGTCTTGCGGGTTCTTCGCGCCCTTGGGAATCGCGAGCATGTCGAACCAGATCGGCGCGCCTTCCTTGGGCAGGCGCATGTCTACGACCACACCGTTCTTGGCTTCCTTGGCGCGGTTGGCGGCCTGGGAGAAACTGCCGGAGTAACCGACGGCGACACAGATGTCACCGTTGGCGATGTCGGCCATGTACTTGGACGAGTGGAAGTAGGTGATGTGCGGACGGATCTTCATCAGCAGCGCTTCAGCCTTGTCGTAGTCCGCAGGCTTTTTGCTGTTGGGGTCCAGGCCAAGGTGTTGCAGGGCCAGGGGCAGGATCTCCGAAGGCGAGTCGAGCAGGGCGACGCCGCACTGCTTGAGCTTGCTGATGTTCTCTTCCTTGAAGATCAGGTCCCAGCTGTCCACCGGCGCATCGGCGCCCAACGCGGCCTTGACCTTGTCCGGGTTGAAGCCGATCAGGATGGTGCCGTACATGTACGGCACGGCGAATTTATTGCCCGGGTCGTTGGCTTCGATCAGCTTCATCAGCTTGGGATCGAGGTGGTTCCAGTTCGGTAGTTTGCTGCGGTCCAGAGGCTGGAACACACCGGCTTCGATCTGCTTGGCCAGGAACACGTTGGACGGCACCACCACGTCGTAGCCGGAGTTGCCGGTCAACAGCTTGGCTTCCAGCGCTTCATTGGTGTCGAAGATGTCGTAGACCAGTTTGGTCTCTGGGTTCTGGGCCTTGAAATCTTCCAGGGCCTTGGGGGTGATGTAGTCGAACCAGTTGTAGACGCGCAACGTTCGTTCTTCTGCATGTGCGCCGCCACCGAGCACCGTGGCGCAGAGGGCAGGAACAATCAGGCGCTTTAGATTTTTCATTGTCATGCGATTCCCCGTTAAGCGTTTTCAAAGCCTTCAAGCACGTTGACGGCGTTGATGCCGATTTCTTCCACCGCGTAACCGCCTTCCATCACGAACAGCGTCGGCACACCGAGCCTGGCGATGCGTTGACCCATGGCCAGGTAATCGGGGCTGTCGAGCTTGAACTGGGAGATCGGGTCGTCCTTGAACGTATCCACGCCCAGGGAGACGACGACGATGTCGGCGTCATAGGTCTCGATCTCGTTGCAGGCTTGCTCCAGCGCAGCGCTCCAGGTATCCCAGCCGCTGCCGGCGGGCAAAGGATAGTTGAAGTTGAAGCCTTCACCGGCGCCTTCGCCGCGCTCGTCCTCGTAACCGAGGAAGAACGGGAACTCGGCTTCCGGGTGGCCGTGGATCGAGGTGAACAGCACGTCGCTACGCTCGTAGAAAATCGACTGGGTGCCATTGCCGTGGTGGTAGTCGACGTCGAGAATCGCGACTTTTTTGTGGCCCTGATCGAGAAAGGCCTGGGCGGCGATGGCCGCGTTGTTGAGGTAGCAATAACCGCCCATCAAGTCGCTGGCGGCGTGGTGTCCCGGTGGGCGGCACAGGGCAAAGGCGCTGCGGGCACCGCGCTGGATCTCTGCTTGCGCGGTGAGTGCGACCTGCGCCGCGCTGTACGCTGCTTGCCAGGTGCCGGCGGTGATCGGCGCGCCGCCGTCGAAGCTGTAGTAGCCGAGCTGGCCGTGCAGGCTGGTGGGCTTGACCTGACGCAGGGTACGCGCCGGCCAGGTGTAGGGCAGCAAGTCACCGTCGGTGTTGAATTCGGTCCAGCGCGCCCAGGCACCTTTGAAAAAGTCGAGGTAGTCGCGGCTGTGGATACGCTCGATTGGCCCCAGGCCAAAATCCTTCGGTGCTTCTACGGGACCCAGGTTCTGCTTTTGCACACGTGACAGCACATGATCGGCACGCGAAGGCATTTCAAAGCAGGGCTTGAGTTGCCCGTCGATGAGTTCGCAACGGCCGTGGTGCAGGTGGTGATCATCCGAGTAGATCGTCAGCATTTTATTGTTCTCCGCAGGCGGTTTCGGTTGCACACAGTCTTGCGGCGCGGACGATTTCGGAGAACGGCAGGAAAGGCCAAAAGGGGATTAATGTGGCCAAAATAATTGACCGAAATTCGCCCCTTCCACCCGCCGACCCGATTGCAGGCCTGTCCGCGATCCCGTTGTGGGAGCGAGGTACACCCGTCAAGTCAGGTCGGCTTTAAGGCCGCCTCGCTTTGCTGTTGATCGCAGGCGCCCCGTTAACCACGATGGCCGAACGCAGGCATTGCGCAGTGGGTAAACCGGCAGGACGCCGGTTTAGCCGCGC
>NZ_JBYTEO010000067.1:0-34263 GCF_058791355.1 Pseudomonas sp. EB271-G4-1 | reverse complement strand
GCCGCCGGCTGCGATCTTTTGATTGTGAATTCCAAGATCAAAAGATCGCAGCCTGCGGCAGCTCCTACAGGGGTTTATGTGCAGTCAGTGAGTTAGAAGAACCCGAGCGGATTGATGTCGTAGCTCACCAGCAGGTTTTTGGTCTGCTGGTAGTGGTCGAGCATCATCTTGTGGTTCTCCCGGCCGACGCCGGACTTCTTGTAGCCACCAAACGCCGCATGCGCCGGGTACAGGTGGTAGCAGTTGGTCCACACGCGCCCAGCCTTGATCGCCCGGCCCATGCGGTACGCGCGGTTGATGTCGCGGGTCCAGAGACCGGCACCGAGGCCGAACTCGCTGTCGTTGGCGATGGCCAGCGCTTCGGCTTCGTCCTTGAAGGTGGTGACACCCACCACCGGCCCGAAGATTTCTTCCTGGAACACGCGCATCTTGTTGTGGCCCTTGAGCAGCGTCGGCTGGATGTAATAGCCGCTGGACAGGTCACCCTCCAGGCGCTCGGCCGCGCCGCCAGTGAGCAGCTCGGCGCCCTCCTCCTGGGCGATGGTCAGGTACGAAAGGATCTTGTCGTATTGCTGTTCGGATGCCTGGGCGCCGACCATGGTCTCGGTGTCCAGCGGGTTGCCGCGCTTGATCTTGACGATCTTCTTCATGACTTCGGCCATGAACGGTTCGTAGATCGATTCCTGCACCAGTGCCCGGGACGGACAGGTGCAGACTTCGCCCTGGTTGAAGAACGCCAGTACCAGGCCTTCGGCGGCTTTTTCGATGAACGCGGGTTCAGCGTTCATGATGTCTTCGAAGAAGATATTCGGCGACTTGCCGCCCAGTTCGACGGTGCTCGGAATGATGTTCTCGGCGGCGCAATGCATGATGTGGGCGCCGACGGGGGTCGAGCCGGTGAAGGCGATCTTGGCGATACGCTTGCTGGTGGCCAGGGCCTCGCCGGCTTCGCGACCGAAGCCCTGGACGATGTTCAGTACACCCGCCGGCAGCAGGTCGGCAATCAATTCGGCGAAGACCATGATCGACAGCGGCGTTTGCTCTGCGGGCTTGAGCACGATGCAGTTGCCCGCGGCCAGCGCTGGCGCGAGTTTCCAGGCGGCCATCAGCAGCGGGAAGTTCCACGGAATGATCTGCCCGACCACGCCCAATGGCTCGTGGAAGTGATAGGCAGTGGTCAGCTCGTTGATCTCGGCGGCGCCGCCTTCCTGGGCGCGGATGCAGCCGGCGAAGTAACGGAAATGGTCGGCCGCCAGGGGTACGTCGGCGTTGAGGGTCTCGCGCACCGCCTTGCCGTTGTCCCAGGTTTCGGTGACGGCGAGGATCTCCAGGTTTTGCTCGATGCGGTCGGCGATTTTCAACAGCACCAGGGAGCGGTCCTGGGCCGAAGTCTTGCCCCAGGCATCGGCGGCGGCATGGGCGGCGTCCAGGGCCTTCTCGATATCGGCGGCGCTGGAGCGCGGGAATTCGGCGATCACTTCGCCGTTGACCGGCGAGGTGTTGGTGAAGTACTCGCCATTGACCGGCGCGACGAATTCGCCGCCGATGAAGTTGCCGTAGCGTGGCTTGAAAGTAACGACGGCGCCAGGTGTTCCGGGTTGGGCGTAGATCATGGTGGGCCTCTGTCTGGGTCGATGCCTGTCGTGTCGACAGGCGATGAACCGATACTAGAGAGCCCCGAGTGCCAGACGAATGCATCGTTGGCAGGAGGGACTCTCGTTATTTGGTCGTATATTTCACACCGCCCCCTCCCCCTGTAGGAGCGAGCATGCTCGCGATGAACCTGAGAACGCCGCGGGGCACCAGACACCCCACGTCATCGTTGACGACCATCGCGAGCAGGCTCGCTCCCACAGGGGTTATGTGGCGGATTCGGATCAGTGCTTGGCGACGAGGTCCTTGGGCAGCTTGAAGGTCCAGAGCATGCCGCCCTGGTTGAAGTCCTTCACCCGCTTGGCCACTTCGCCGCCCCACAGCGGCACGGCGCCGCCCCAGCCGGAGAGCACCGAGACGTACTGCTCGCCGTCCATTTCCCAGGTCACGGGCGAGCCGAGTACGCCGGAGCCGGTCTGGAATTCCCAGACCTTCTCGCCGGTCTTGGCGTTGAACGCCTGCAGGAAACCTTCCGGCGTGCCGGTGAATACCAGGTTGCCCTTGGTGGTCAGCACCCCGCCCCACAGCGGCGCGAAGTTCTTGTGCCGCCACACTTCCTTGCCGGTTTTCGGGTCGATCGCCCGCAGCACGCCGATATAGTCTTCATTCAATGGCTTGATGGTGAAGCCGGCACCGAGGAACGCCGCACCTTTCTTGTAGGCGATGCCTTCGTTCCAGATATCCATGCCCCATTCGTTGGACGGCACGTAGAACAACCCTGTGTCGCGGTTGTAGGCCATCGGCATCCAGTTTTTCGCGCCGAGGAATGCCGGCGCTACGAACACCGAGCTGCCCTTGGCTTCAGTGCCCGGTGCGCCAGGACGGCTGGCTTCGTTGTAGATCGGCCGGCCGTTTTTATCCAGGCCGGTGGCCCAGGTGATCTTGTCCACGAACGGGAAGCCACGGATGAATTTGCCATTGGTGCGATCGAGCACGTAGAAGAAACCGTTGCGGTCAGCGGTGGCCGCCGCCTTGATCTCCTTGCCGCCCTCGGTGTAGTTGAACGACACCAGTTCGTTGACGCCGTCATAGTCCCAACCGTCGTGGGGCGTGCTCTGGAAGTGCCACTTGATGGTGCCGTCGTCCGGGTTGAGCGCCAGGCGCGACGACGAGTACAGGTTGTCGCCAGGGCGCAGGTGCGAGTTCCACGGTGCCGGGTTGCCGGTGCCGAACAACAGCAGGTTGGTTTCCGGGTCGTAATAACCGCCCAGCCAAGGCGCCGCGCCACCGGTCTTCCACAGGTCACCCGGCCAGGTCTTGCCCGCCTCGCCGCCGGAGATGCCGTTTTCCACGGCTTTGCCGTCCTTGTAGACGTAACCCATGTGGCCTTCGACCGTCGGCCGGGACCATAGCAAAGTACCGTTTTTCGGGTCGTAGGCTTCGATCTTGCCCACCACGCCGAATTCGCCACCAGCCACGCCGGTAATCAGCTTGCCGTTGATCACCAGTGGTGCGGCGCTGATCGAGTAGCCTTCCTTGTGGTCGGCGACTTTCTTGCTCCAGACCACCTTGCCGGTGTCCTTGTTCAGCGCCACGAGCTTGGCGTCGAGGGTGCCGAAGATCACCAGGTCGCCGTACAGCGCGACGCCACGGTTGATCACGTCGCAGCAGGGGCGAATGTCATCCGGCAGGCGCGCGTCGTATTGCCAGAGTTTCTTGCCGGTGCGTGCATCCACGGCGAATACCCGTGAATAGGAGCCGGTCATGTACATCACACCGTCCTTGACCATCGGTTGCGCTTGCTGACCGCGCTGCTTTTCCCCGCCGAAGGAGAAGGCCCACGCCGGTCGCAGCTCCTTGACGTTGTCGACATTGAGGATATCCAGCGGGCTGTAGCGCTGCCCCTGCACACCCAGGCCGTTGGTCACGACCTGCTCGGGGTTCTTGGGGTCCTGGAGAATGTCCTGGTCGGAAACCCCGGCCAATGCCTGACCGGACAACAGCATGGCACTGAGCAACAGGCTCAAGACGAAGGGCTGGCGACGTGCGGGTTGAGTCATGACGGCTTCCTCTGCAGTTTTTTGTTATTTCCGGGAAATTTTCCCGGTCTGGTGCAGATTCTTGGGCGCCGCCGCCCGGACAACAATTGCCCGCAATGTGGAGATTCCTAGTTCCTTGGTACAGGGTTGGGTGTTGAAATGATCATTCCCACGCTCCGCGTGGGAATGCAGCGCGGGACGCTCCGCGTCCCTTCAAGAGCCGAACGCGGAGCGTCCGTTGAGGCATTCCCACGCAGAGCGTGGGAACGATCGAATCAGTTGCTGGCGGCGGAATCGACTCGCGTCATCTGCGCACGCTCGTATCGCGGGTACAAATGACTGACGCTGCGAATCAGCTCGTAGCGGCTCAGGCTGATCCCGGCGAACCGTTCGGGAATCGGGCTGCGGATCATCTCGCTCATGTCGCTACCATTGGCCGCACCGTCGCGCATCAATTGATCGAGCCAGCCCAGGTAATCGCGCATCTGTGCGAAGGGTTGCGGATCACTGGCCAGCGGGCCGTGACCGGGCACGATCAGTTTCCACGGCAAAGACTGCAGAGTCGCGATATCGGCCAGCCACACCGACAGCCCCGGACTGTTGGGCGTGGTCAGTGCCCGTTGATAAAACACCAGGTCGCCGGCAAACAGCACGCCGGTTCGCTGGTCGAGAATAGCCAGATCCGCACCCGTATGCCCACCCAGGCTCAGCAGGCGCAGATCGTGATTCCCAAAACTTTCCACACCAGGCGCCAGCGCCCGGTTCGGCAACACCACTTCGGTGCCGCGCATCCAGTCGCCCACCAGCCGGTACATGTTCTCGGCCATGGCATCGCCCTGCTTTTGCAGTAACTCAGTGGTGCCGGCCAGGGCGCCGATCGGCACGTCGGTAAACGCCTGGTTGCCCAGCACATGATCAGGATGATGATGGGTCAACAGGACCTGGATCACCGGCTTGTCGGTGGTCGCCGCTATGGCCCGGCGCATGGCCTCGCCGTAACGCCTGGACGGCCCGGTATCGATCACCACCACGCCGCGCTCGGTAACGATGAATGCCGTGTTGACGATGTTGCCGCCATTGTCCTTGGCAAAATTATCGGTGCTGCCTTCCAGCAACCAGGTGTCTTCGGCGATTTGCCTGGGCTTGAGCGAATATTCGAGATCGGCCATGGCTGGCAGGCCCAGGCCGAGCAACAACAGCAGCATCCAGCGCATGACAGGCTCCTTGAATTCAGGGGATCGACGCATCGAATTGGTTGCCGCTGTTATCGCGTAGCAACAGGCGCGTCTGCCCTGCCCCTTCGATATCAAAGGCCAGGCTGGGGTTTTCGCTGACGGCGGGGAACAGTTCGAGACGGGCCAGCAGTTGATCGTGCTGATCGCGCAGCTCGGCATGTTCGAGGAAAAATTCCGGGATGCCACTGACCATCCCGTTGTCCATCGGATGCGCTACCTGCACGCGCACGCGGCTGAATTCACCACGAGGATAACGACCGCCGAGCACCTCACCGACATGCTCTTCCCAACCCGCCTCAGTGCGCACCACGCTTGGCGCGGTACAGCCGCCACCCGCGGCGTCGATCAGGGTCGACCCCACATGCCACACGCCGTCACGGGTCAGTACCGCCGCGCGCAAAGGCGTCGCCTGTTCGACGCGGATGCGGATCGACAGCCATGGCAGCACGCCACTGAGCGGCTGGAAATCGACGATTTTCGGCAAGGGGTTGAGTTCAGCCCAGGCGAGGATCCTGACCACTTCGCCCTTGAAGGCTCGGGCATCGATTTCCAGCGGCACTTGACGTGCGTCTTCGGCGAACGGTGGCGCCAGCAGCTTGACCCGCTCATCGAACACGAACGGCGCCTCACCGAGCATTTGCTTGTGATAGAAGGCCCACATCACCGACGGCACCGGGTCTTTGCCGGGATCGACAGCGCCCGCATGGGCCGCCAGGCTCAAACAGCAGGCCAACAGACAACTCCTTTGCCAATTCATCGCCTGCTCCTATTGGTACATTTCGGGCACGTCGTAGCGCAAGCCGTACTGGCCGTAGATGGTTTTCACCGAACCCTCGCGGATCAGGCTTTCCAGCGCCTCCTCCACGGCATAGGCCAGTTGCCGGTTGCTTTCGTGGACGGCCATGCCGATCTCCCAGAGTTGCTTGCCCATGTTCGGGTAAGCGTTTTCTGCCAGGGCCAATTGCGGGTCGGCGGCTTCGTGCACCTGCCAGTCGATTTCGCCACGCATGGCCATGACGGCGTCGACCTCACCGGCCTTCATCGCCGCAAACGCCTGAGGCACGCCCGGGTAGTGGCGGGTCTTGCCGGCGAGCATGCCGTTGAACACCGAGGTCAGGTAGAACGAAGGCACGCTGTCGACTTCGACGCCGATCGGGTGCTGTTCAAACACCGCGACACTGGCGACCTTGTCCAGCCGGCGGCGGTCGTAAGCGACTTGCCATTGCTCGTTCTGGTAAGGGCCGAACATCACCACATGGCCGTTTTCCATCTCGCCGAATTCGTTGCGTTTCTGCGCGTAATCGCGGTCATAAGGCACCCGCATCATCAGGTCGGCCAGTTGCTGATTGTGCAGTGGGCTGGGACGCCAGATGTAATCGCGCAGGTCATCGTCGAGCTTTTCCCCGGCGGGCGCCCAGATCAACGTCAAGCGCACCCCCAGGGCCTTCGCCAGCGCCTGGGCCAGTTCCACGTCTACGCCCCGGGGCTGGCCCGCGTCTTCAAAACTGTAGGGGGCGAAGTCCTTGTAGACCGCCACTTTCAGTTCACCGGCGGCGATCATTTCGTCATAGTTGCGAACCTGCGCCTGCACCGACTGGCAGCACAGCCACACAGCGCTGATCAACACCGCGAGCAGGCGCATGGGTCACTCCTCGACGTGGACGCTGTCCAGATAAGTACGCACCGCCCACAGGGCTTCCTGGCTCAGGTAATCAGCCATTTTCGGCATGTAGACCCGACCATCACGCACCGCGCCGTGGCGTACTCGTTCGACGAACCACTCATCACCGGCATCCGCGACATCGAGCATGCGCAAATCGGGGGCGATGCCACCGGACTTGGCTTCCAGGCCATGACAGGCCGCGCAGTTCTGGTTGTAGGCCGACGCGCCGATTTCCACCGCCTTATCATGTTCCGGGGAAGTACGGTAAGGGTTTACCGCTGCCCAGCCATCGGCATCGAGCGGTACGCCGGCATCCTTGATCGGTGTCAGGCCCTGGGTGGCGACGGCCTGCGGCACCACATTGCCGTGGGCCCAGACGGAACCCGCACTGATAAGACCGACCAGCAGCCCGGTCACGAGCAAGGCGTTGCGTTTTGTTGTCATTGTTATGCCCTCAGGATTGCACGCAAGACCTCTTGGCAGAGGCTATGGCAGCCATCTTAGAAACCCCGTGGCATGCACCCCATGCTGCTTTGGTGGTCGGCGCCTAATCCCTTGGTAGTAAGGCCTTGGAGGGACACCTAAATCAGGTGGCACATGGGAAGTTTTCCCGGCAACGGCGGGACATTTTCCGTATCCGCCGTCCGCCCCGGCGCCCCACCCTGTGCAGGTCAAAACCTCCACTGGGAACTGCAACCATGACAATAAGATCGCTACCCGCCCTTTCCCCCTTGACCGTCGCCGTACACGCTTTTTTGCTGGTCGGCAGCCTGTCCCTGAGCCCTGCCGGATTCGCCGAGACCGCACCGGCCAGCGCCACCCGTAACGTGAGTTGGGAAGACATTGCCAACGATCACCTGACCACCAAGGACGTGCTGCAGTACGGGATGGGCACTAACGCCCAGCGCTGGAGCCCACTGGCCCAGGTCAACGACAAGAACGTGTTCAAGCTGACTCCGGCCTGGTCTTACTCCTTCGGCGACGAGAAACAGCGCGGCCAGGAATCCCAGGCGATCGTCAGCGACGGCGTGGTCTACGTCACCGGCTCGTATTCGCGGGTATTCGCCCTCGATGCCAAGACCGGCAAGCGCCTGTGGACCTACAACCATCGCCTGCCGGACAACATTCGGCCGTGCTGCGACGTGGTCAACCGCGGCGCGGCGATCTATGGCGACAAAATCTACTTCGGCACCCTAGATGCTCGGCTGATCGCCCTGGACAAGAACACCGGAAAAGTCGTGTGGAACAAGAAGTTCGGCGACCACGCCGCGGGCTACACCATGACCGGCGCGCCGGTGCTGATCAAGGACAAGGCCAGCGGCAAGGTGCTGTTGATCCATGGGAGTTCCGGTGACGAGTTCGGCGTGGTCGGCCAGCTCTTCGCCCGGGATCCGGACACCGGCGAGGAAGTCTGGATGCGGCCTTTCGTCGAAGGCCATATGGGCCGCTTGAACGGCAAGGACAGCACCCCCACCGGCGACGTCAAGGCGCCGTCGTGGCCGAACGATCCGACCACCGAAACCGGCAAGGTCGAAGCCTGGAGCCATGGTGGCGGCGCACCTTGGCAGAGCGCCAGTTTCGATGCCGAAACCAACACCATCATCGTCGGCGCCGGTAATCCAGGCCCATGGAACACCTGGGCGCGCACCTCAAAGGACGGCAACCCACACGATTACGACAGCCTCTACACCTCTGGCCAGGTCGGCGTCGACCCGAGCACCGGCGAAGTGAAATGGTTCTACCAGCACACGCCGAACGATGCCTGGGACTTCTCCGGCAACAACGAATTGGTGCTGTTCGACTACAAGGACAAGGACGGCAAAACGGTCAAGGCCACCGGCCACGCCGACCGCAACGGCTTCTTCTATGTGGTCGACCGAAACAACGGCAAATTGCAGAACGCCTTCCCCTTCGTCGACAACATCACCTGGGCCAGCCACATCGATCTCAAGACCGGCCGCCCGGTGGAAAACGAAGGCCAGCGTCCGGCCAAGCCGTTGCCGGGGGAAACCAAGGGCAAGCCCGTGGAAGTCTCGCCGCCGTTCCTCGGTGGCAAGAACTGGAACCCCATGGCCTACAGCCAGGACACCGGGCTGTTCTATATCCCGGGCAACCAGTGGAAAGAGGAATACTGGACCGAAGAGGTCAACTACAAGAAAGGCTCGGCCTATTTGGGCATGGGTTTCCGCATCAAGCGCATGTACGACGATCACGTCGGGACGTTGCGGGCGATGAACCCGACCACCGGCAAAGTGGTCTGGGAGCACAAGGAACACCTGCCGCTGTGGGCCGGCGTGCTGGCGACCAAGGGCAACCTGGTGTTCACCGGTACCGGCGACGGGTTCTTCAAGGCCTTCGATGCCAAGACCGGTAAGGAACTGTGGAAATTCCAGACCGGCAGCGGCATCGTTTCCCCACCGATCACCTGGGAGCAGGACGGCGAGCAGTACATCGGCGTGACCGTGGGCTACGGCGGCGCGGTGCCGTTGTGGGGCGGCGACATGGCGGAGCTGACCAAGCCGGTGGCTCAAGGCGGATCGTTCTGGGTGTTCAAGATTCCGAGCTGGGATAACCAGACCGCGCAAAAATAACACCCCAACACCTGATCGTTCCCACGCTCTGCGTGGGAATGCAGCCCCGGACGCTCTGCGTCCGTTCGGCAATCTCACTCCCAAGAGAACCCTGCCATGAAATACCTGCCGCTGTTTCTTCTACTGACCCTGCAGCTGGTCCACGCCGACGACGGCGGCGACACCCCACTGATCATCAACGGCTGCACCATCGCCGAACACAGCCAATGCCCCGGCGCCAAACTCAAGGGCGCCAACCTGCGTAACCAGGACCTGCGCAACATGAACCTGAGCGGTGCCGACCTGCGCGAGGCCGACCTGCGCCACGCCCGCCTCGACCTGGCCAACCTGGAACAGGCCCAGCTACAGGGCGCCAACCTGACCCGCGCCAGCCTGCAACAAAGCAATGTGCGCCTGGCTGATTTCACCGGCGCCACGCTGGTGGCAATCCAGGGCTGGGGGCTGTTCGCCCAGGGCGCGCAATTCGAGAACGCCGACCTCAGCGCCGCCGACCTGCAATTCGCGCGGCTGTCCGGGGCCAGGTTGCACAACGCCAACCTGGGCGCCGCCGATCTGGAGATGACCTGGCTGAGCAAGGCCGATCTCAAGGGCGCCAACCTCAGCGACGCCAACCTGCAAGAGGCCAAGTTGGGCGAAAGCAACCTGGAAAACGCCAACCTCGGCGGCTCGCGCCAGCATTATGCGAATTTCCAGGATGCGAACATGGAGGGCTGCACGGGGTGCCCGACGACATGGGACAGGTGAGCACTTAATCACTGTGGGAGCGAGCCTGCTCGCGAAAGCGGAGTGACAGTAAACACATGCATCGACTGACACACCGCTTTCGCGAGCAGGCTCGCTCCCACAGAGGGATTTGCGTTGCCCGTGATAGCGCGTCAGCCCGCCTTGCGCACCACCCCCATATCAATCCCCAGATGCACCAGCTCGGCATGGGAGCTCACCTGCAACTTGCTCTTGAGCAACGTCAGGTGATTGGAAACGGTCTTGCTGCTGATGCTCAACTGCTCGGCGATCTGCCGCGTGGGGGTGCCTTTGGCGAGCATCACGAAAATCTCCAGCTCGCGCTGGGTCATGCTCTGCAAGCGCGGGTCGCTGGCGTCCTGTTGCGCATGGCAGGCCAGTTGAGTGGCCAGCGGTTGTTCGATGTAGGCATGGCCTGCGAGCACGCGCCGCACCGCCTCGATCAACACCTCTGGCGCCGAGCTCTTGGTCAAATATCCCGATGCCCCTGCCTCCAGTGCCTGACGCACCAGCGGCAGTTCATCGTGCATGCTGAAAAACAGCACCCGCAATTGTGGCAGGCGTTGCCGCAGCCGCCGAGTGGTTTCCAGGCCACTGATACCCGGCAGGCCGAAATCCATGATCACCAGGTGCGGCACGCTGTCCTGAACCCGCAGCAACGCCTCCTCGCCCGTTGCCGCCTCGCGAACTTCCATCGCCGGCATCAGGGCTCGCAACAAGCTGGCGTAGCCCTGGCGGACTACCGCATGGTCATCGACCAGCAGAATACTCATGAAACCTCCAAAGGCACGCTCAAGGTTAGCGCCCAACCGGCGCCGGGCTGGCTGATGATGCGTAAATCAGCGCCCAGGCTGCGGGCGCGTTCGCGCATCGAATACAGCCCGACACCGGGGCGCTGTGGTTGCTCCGCACCGCGACCATTATCGCGCACCAGCAGGCGCAAGCGTGCGCCGTGATGTTGCAGGCGCACCCGCACCTGACTGGCGTCGGCATGCCGGGTGATGTTGGTCAGGGCTTCTTGCAGCAATCGGTACAGATGGGTTTTGTCCGGCCCCGACAGCGCCGGTAACTGCGCACTGAGCCGCAGCCGACAATCAATACCCTGCCGGCCTTGCCATTGCTCCACCAGCAACGTGATGGCTTCGGCCAACGGCAAGTGTTGCAGGACCACCGGATAGAGGTTGTGCACCAGGGCCCGAAAGCCTTGTTGAAGGTGTTCGCAGTTGTGCTCCAGTTCGCGCATCGTGCGCTCGACGGTCTGCGGTTGATCGGCCGCCAGGCGCAACAGGCACGCCTGCGCACGGATTCCGGCCAGGTACTGGCCGAGATCGTCGTGCAGAGTCTGGGCCAGCTGGGTACGTTCCTGTTCCTGCACCGCCAGCAAGGCCTGGGTCAGCCGGGCATTATCGCTACCAGCCTGTTCCAGCGCGACGGTCATGCGGTTGAAATGCGTCGCCAGTTGCCGCGCCTCCGGCCCCCCTTCTGGACGCAGGCGCACTGTGAGCTGTCCGGCACACACCTGCTGGAACGCCCGCAGCAGCTCATCGAGCAGACCCATGCCACGACGCACCGCCCAGCGGATGGTCAGCAGACTGACCACCAGGGCCATCGCACACAGGCTGAGCAGTTGTTGCACGGAGTCCCAGACTTCGTCGATTTCATCCCGTGGATCAAGCGCAATCTGCACCCGTCGGCCATCCGCCAGATCGAGGATTCTGGCGCCATGACGCACTTCGGCGAACAGCAGGCGGCCCAGCCAGGCATCGAGCCCGCCTTGCACGGCTAGCGGTGGCTGTTCCTCCGGCCCCAGCCAGCGTACGCGGACGTGGCGCAGGCCTTGGGTCAGCCGCGGTTGCAGGCTGATCGGGTCACGTTCGGCGGTTTCGCTCAGGTACTCGACCACCGCTTCGGCCGATTGCAGCTCACGTTCCACGTCCTGCAGCGCTTGATGCACCAACAACGTCATGCAAGCCAGGGTCACCAGCGCAAAAAAACCGCAGACCCACAGATTGATCCGCCACAGGGCTGACATGCCTAGCGCCCCGGTGTCGCGGGCATGACCTGCAACTCCACGGGACGCGAGCCGTGGAGCCGGTCGACGCCGATCAGGGTCAGGATCAGCAAAAACGGCAGGAGCAGTGCCTTGACGATACGCATGGTCAATCCCCTCCAGAGCAGTGGCCGTTGTTGATCATGCTAAAACCGCGCCGCCCGGCGCGGGCTACTACCTTGGTACTGGCTGCTTGGTACTTTCTGCATATTTCCCCGGCGGCATGGGCTTCCTATGCTGGCGCTACCTGTAATGGAGTGCCCTATGCGCCAGCTTGCCCCTTACGCCCTGATCTACCTGCTGGCGATTGCCTGCGCCGCCGGGCTGGTCACCCAAAGCCAGGCGGCGGACGCGCCGTTGCAGGTACGGATCGGCTACCTGGGCTATCGCCCGGACCCTGGCCCGCTGCTGTCGAACGTCATCCCCGAACCCAGCGACGCCGGGTTGCGCGGCGCCGAACTGGCGATCACCGACAGCAACAGCACCGGGCGTTTTCTCAAGCACGCCTACAGCCTGGTCAGCGCCAGCGTCGACAGTCCCGAAGCCTTGCTCAGCGCCGCAAAAAACCAGCACGACCAAGGCCTGCGCCTGTTCGTGGTGAACGCACCTGCCAGCAGCCTGCGCCAACTTAGTGCAGCGCTGCCCGATAGCCTTCTGTTCAATGCCGGCAGCCCCGACGACAGCCTGCGCAGCACCGATTGCTTGCCCAACGTGCTACACAGCCTGCCGAGCCGGGCGATGCTCGCCGACGCGTTGGCGCAATTTCTGGTAGTGCGCAAATGGCAGCGGGCGCTGCTGATCGTTGGCCCGACCGGCGACGATCAAGCCTATGCCGCGGCCCTGCGCCGCGCGGCCAAGCGCTTTGGCTTGCAACTGGTGGCGGAAAAACCCTGGAGCTTCGATAACGATCAACGGCGCAGCGCCCAGGCCGACATGCCGCTGTTCACCCAGACCGCCGAATACGACGTGGTGCTGGTGGCCGATGAGCGCGGTGATTTCGGTGAGTACGTGCCGTACCAGACCTGGTACCCGCGGCCGGTTGCCGGTACCCAGGGCCTGACCCCGGTGGGTTGGCACAAGACCGTGGAAACCTATGGCGCCGCACAACTACAGAAACGCTTCGAAGCCTTGGCCGGGCGCTGGATGAATGACCGTGACTTTGCGGCCTGGATCGCCGTGCGCAGCATCGCCAGCGCCGTCAGCAAGTCGCGGCAAACCGAGCCGATGGCCATCCGCGACCTGGAAATCAGCGATCAATTGCCGCTGGACGGTTTCAAGGGACGCAAGCTCAGTTACCGCCCGTGGAACGGCCAACTGCGCCAACCGATTCCGATCGTGCAGCCGCGGGCCCTGGTCAGCACCTCACCCCAGGACGGCTTCCTGCACCCCTTCAACGAGATGGACAGCCTGGGTTACGACAAGCCCGAGGTCAGTTGCCGCTTTCCCTGAATACAACAACTACAACAAGGAAACTGCCATGCGCCGCACTCTGATTTCCTGCGCCCTGCTGCTCGCCACGGGCCATGCCGCCGCCAGCACCGCCTGGGTCTCCAATGAAAAGGACAACAGCCTGAGCCTGATCGACATGCAGACCCTGCAAGTCACCGACACCCTCGCTGTCGGCCAGCGCCCCCGTGGCCTGTTGCTGTCCCATGACAACAAGTTGCTGTACATCTGCGCCAGCGACTCGGACCGGGTCCAGGTGATGGACGTGGCCACCCGCAAGATCATCAAGGAACTGCCCTCGGGTAAAGACCCCGAGCAATTCGCCCTGCACCCTAACAATCGCTGGCTGTACGTCTCCAACGAAGACGATGCGCTGGTCACGGTGATCGACACCGAGACGTCCAAGGTCCTCGGGCAGATCAACGTCGGTGTCGAGCCTGAAGGCATGGCCGTCAGCCCTGACGGCAAGTGGGCGGTCAACACCAGCGAAACCACCAACATGCTGCACTGGATCGACACCAGCACCCAGACCCTGGCCGACAGCACGCTGGTGGATCAAAGGCCGCGCTTCGTCGAATTCAACAACGACGGTTCGCAGCTCTGGGCCTCGGCGGAGATCGGTGGCACGGTGACGATTCTCGACGTCGCCCACCGCAACATCCTCAAGACCCTGAACTTCCAGATCAAGGGCGTGCACCCGGACAAAGTGCAGCCGGTGGGCATCAAGCTCAGCGCCGACGGCAAGTACGCCTTCGTTGCCCTGGGGCCGGCCAACCACGTGGCGGTCGTCGACGCCAAGACTTTCGAGATCCTCGATTACCTGCTGGTGGGCCGACGTGTCTGGCAACTGGCTTTCACCCCCGATCAAAAGCAGTTGCTCGCCACCAATGGCGTCAGCGGCGATGTCTCGGTGATCGATGTCGACAACCTCAAGGTCAGCAAATCGGTGAAGGTCGGACGTTATCCCTGGGGCGTGGTGGTGACCCCATGAACGCCCTGGAAGTCAGCGACCTGAGTTTTGCCTACGGGCCTCGGGAGGCCTTGCGCCAGGTGAATTTCAGCCTCGCACCCGGGCGTTTCGCCGCGCTGCTGGGGCCTAACGGCGCCGGCAAATCAACCCTGATCGCTTTGCTCACCCGCCTCTATGACCTGCAGCACGGCGATATCCGGGTCGGCGGCTGTTCATTGCGCAGCGCCCCGCGTCCGGCGCTGAAACAGCTGGGTGTGGTGTTCCAGCAAAGCACCCTGGACCTGGACCTGAGCGTCGAGCAGAACCTACGTTATCACGCAGCGCTGCATGGCTTGTCCCGCCGCGAGACCGGCTTGCGGGTCGATGCGGAACTGGCTCGCCAGGCCCTGGACGAGCGCCGTGGCGAACGGGTGCGCGAACTCAATGGCGGCCATCGCCGCCGGGTGGAAATCGCCCGCGCGCTGTTGCATGAACCGCGCCTGTTGCTGCTCGACGAAGCCAGCGCCGGCCTCGATCCGGCCAGTCGCCTGGCGCTCAACCTGCACATTCGCACGCTGTGCCACGAGCAGCACATCAGCGTGCTCTGGACCACTCATCTGCTCGACGAAGTGCAGCCCGGCGATGACTTGTTGATCCTTCACCAGGGCCGCCTGGTAGCCAGCGGACAGGCCGACGCACTGAGCCTGGAATACGGTGGCGACCTAGGCTCGGCCTTCACTCGCCTGACCACTCCAGGAGCTGCCCAATGAACGCCTACTGGCAATGCTTGCGCGGTATCGTCCTGCGCGAGTGGCTGCGCTTCGTACTGCAACGCACGCGGTTTCTCAGCGCCCTGGTGCGGCCGTTGCTGTGGTTATTGGTGTTCGCCGCGGGGTTTCGCGCGGCACTGGGAATCGCCATCATCGAACCCTACGACACCTACATTCCGTATGAGGTCTACATCATCCCGGGACTGGCCTGCATGATCCTGCTGTTCAACGGCATGCAAGGGTCACTGTCGATGGTCTATGACCGCGAGATGGGCAGCATGCGCGTACTGCTTACCAGCCCCCTGCCCCGAACCTTCCTGCTGTGCAGCAAGCTGCTGGCCACCTCGCTGATCTCGCTGCTGCAGGTCTATGCCTTCCTGGCGATCGCCTGGCTCTACGGCGTGCGACCGCCAGCCATGGGTTTGCTGGTTGCCCTGCCGGCGCTGTTGCTGGTGGCGTTGATGCTCAGCGCACTGGGCCTGTTGCTGTCGAACGCGATCCGCCAATTGGAGAACTTCGCCGGGGTAATGAACTTCGTGATCTTCCCGCTGTTTTTCCTGTCTTCAGCGCTGTATCCGCTGTGGAAAATGCGCGAAGCCAGCGAGTGGTTGTACTGGCTATGCGCGGTGAACCCGTTCAGCCATGCGGTGGAGCTGGTGCGCTTTGCCTTGTACGAACGATTCAATCCGCTGGCGCTGGCGGTGTGCGTAGGGTTGACCCTGCTGTTCGCCCTGCTCGCCGTGCTCACCTTCAACCCACAACACGCGGCCCTGCGCAAATCCAGCTGACACTCCCTGATCATCCCCTCGCCACAGAAAACTTACTACTTTAGTACTGGTTTTACCTGTCTATCGTCGCATTCCCAACGCAGCGCGACTGGCATGTAATGGGTTCATAACTATAAGGACCTACCCCATGCCGCGTGCCCGACGTCACCTGTTGCGTCCCACACTCGCTGCGTTGTCGCTGAGCCTGTGGCTGGGCGGTGTACACGCCCAAACCCCGCTGTTTTCCCATGACGGCTATCGCATCGACCTGTACCGCAGCCCTACGCCGGACGTGATGCAGGACGCGACCATCATCGATACACCCATCCTGCAAAATCTGCTTGAACAGGACCCGCGCCCGGTGCTGATCGACGTCTACCGCCGCCAATGGCTGCAAGGCCGCTTCATCGAAGACCAACTCCACGAAAACCTGCCCGGCAGCCATTGGCTGGCCAACACGGGCGACGGGGAGCTGACGCCGCAGTGGCAGGCGTATTTCGCCGACAACCTGAAAAAACTGACGGCCGGCAACCCGACGCAACCGCTGGTCTTCTACTGCCGCTCCGATTGCTGGTTGAGCTGGAATGCGGTCAAACGCGCGGCCAGCCTGGGCTATAAATCACTGTATTGGTATCGCGATGGCCTCGACGCCTGGCAGGCTGCCAGGCTGCCGGTCACGCCAGCCCAGCCCGAACCCTTTCCCTGAGCTTTACGCGTGCGTGTTGTTGCCACACCATAATCAAAATAATGAGGTGAAAGGCCATGTACAAAATTCTGATTGCCGACGATCACCCGCTGTTTCGCGAAGCCATACACAACGTCATCAGCGATGGCTTTGCCGGTAGCGAGGTGATGGAGACCGCCGACCTCGACAGTGCCCTCGCGCTGACCCAGGAACACGATGACCTGGACCTTATCCTGCTCGACCTGAACATGCCCGGCATGCACGGGCTCAATGGCCTGATCAACCTGCGCAACGAAGCGCCGACCATTCCCGTGGTCATCGTCTCCGCCGAGCAGGACAAACAGATCGTCCTGCAAGCCATCACTTACGGCGCGGTGGGTTTCATCACCAAATCCTCGCCCCGTGCGCAGATGACCGAAGCGATCCAGCAGATCCTCAACGGCAATGTCTACCTGCCGCCGGACATCATCCGCACCGCAAAAAGCAGCACGCACCGGCGGATGAACGATGCCCCGAGCTTCCCGCCGGAACTGCTCCAGGCCCTGACCCGCAAGCAACTGCAGGTCCTGGAGCGCATGACCAAGGGCGAATCGAACAAACAGATCGCCTATACCCTGGAAATCGCCGAAACCACGGTGAAGGCCCACGTCTCGGCGATCCTGCGCAAGCTCAACGTGCACAACCGCGTGCAGGCGATCCTGAGTGCCGGGGATATCGATTTCGGATCTTATCTGCGCCGGTGACCTGATCGTTCCCACGCTCTGCGTGGGAATGCCTCAACGGACGCTCCGCGTTCGGCTCTTAAAGGGACGCGGAGCGTCCCGGGCTGCATTCCCACGCAGAGCGTGGGAACGATCAGACCTCAAGGCCTTGCGAGCAGATGACTCATCGCCGCCTTCAGCTTCATCGGCCGCACCGGTTTGTGCATCAGGGTATGGCCCAGTTCGCGGATCTGCTGTTTGAGTTCATTGCTGTAGTTGGCGGTGATCATCATGGCCGGGATCGCACAAGCGCGGCGAGCATTGATCCGCGCGACGGCATCGACGCCGTTCTGGTCATTGTCCAGGTGATAGTCGGCAATCAACAGGTCGGCGCCGGCATGGTAGTTGTCCACCTGCCGTGCCAAGTCCTCTTCCGACAATGCCGTCACCACGCGACACCCCCATCCTTCCAGCAACGTGCGCATCCCGGCGCAAATGGTCGCGTCGTTGTCCAGCACCCAGACCCGCGCGCCGCGCAGCCGTTCGAGCATCGGCTCGCTCATCAGCAGGTTCGGCAATGGCTTGGGTGCGGTGGCGCTGATCGGCACTTCCACTGAAAACATCGAGCCCCGGCCAGGCCACGAACGCACGTGAATGCGGTGGCCGAGAATGCCGGCGATTTTCTCGACAATCGCCAGGCCAAGGCCCAGGCCACGGTCCTGATCCGGGCGTTGCACATCACCGCGTTTGAACTCCTGGAAGATTTCTTCCAGGCGATTTTCAGCGATGCCCATCCCGCTGTCCCAGACCTGAATCGACAGGCTTTGCTCATGACGCCGACAACCCAGCACCACGCGACCGCTGTAGGTATAACGAATAGCGTTGCTCAACAGATTGCGCAGGATGCGCGCCAGCAACTGGATGTCGCTGCGTACCAGGGCCGAACAGGCGATGAAATGCAGTTGCAGGCCTTCGCTGCGCGCCACCTGGGTGTATTCGGCGGCGAGGTTTTCCAGCAGTTCGCTCAAGGCGAACGGCGCAACATCGGCCTTGATCACACCGGCATCGAGCTTGGAAATATCCACCAGGGTGCCCAACAGGCTCTCCACATCTTCCAGTGAGTTGCTGACATTGCGCACCAGGTTCTCGTTGGCAATCGGCTCGCGTCGCTCCAGCAAGGCACTGGTGAACAACCGCGCGGCATTCAGCGGTTGCAGCAGGTCGTGACTGACGGCGGCGAGAAACTTGGTTTTCGACAGGTTGGCCTGTTCCGCTTCCAGCTTGGCCTCACGCAAGCGCGATTCGACCCGGCGGCGTTCTTCGATTTCGCGCAGCAACTGGTCGTTGAGGTGGGTCAGTTCGGCGGTGCGCTCACGCACCCGCAGTTCGAGATTCTGATAAGCCTGGTGCAGCGCCTCGGCGGTACGGCGGCGCTCGGTAATGTCGCGGATCAACACGAAGATCCCCACCACCTCGCCGCTGGCCAGGCGATTGGGCACATAGGAGCGCAACATGTAGCGCTCCTGGTTGTTGACGTTGGTCTCGGCGAATTCGAAGGTCACGCTCTCCCCGGCCAGCGCTCGGGCCACGTAGGACTCCAGGCGCTGGTAATGCTGCTCGCTGTGCACTTCGCGCAGGCTCTGGCCGAGCATCACGCCGCGCGGCCAGCAGTACCATTCTTCGTAGACCTTATTGGTGAACTCGTAGACCAGATCGGCATTGAGGTAGGCGATCAATGCCGGCACATGGTCGGTGATCAAGCGAATCCAGCGCTCGCTTTCGCTCAGGGCTTCGGCGTGCTGGTAGCGTTCGGTGATGTCGGTGAAGGTGTTGACGAAACCGCCGGTGGGCAACGGATGGGTGCGGATTTCCAGGACCCGGCCATCGCACAGGCGTTGTTCGCACTCCTGCACGGGGCGCCCATTCGGACCGCGACTGGCCGGGGTGAGCAGGGTCAGTTCGCTGTCGGCGATGACTTCGGCAAAGGGCCGATGGGCGGCCACCGGTGCCAAGCCGCTGAGCTCGAGGAAGCGCCGGTTCCACAGTTCGAGAATGCCCTCGGCATTGACCATCGCCACCCCTTGGGACAGGTTGTCGACCGCCCGTTGCAGCAAGTGCGACTTTTGCGCCACCGCCTGTTCCCGGCGAACGGTCTCGCTGAGCTTAACGTCGGTGATGTCGGTAAACAGGATCACCCGCCCACCTTCCTGGGTCGGCCGTTCGCTGACTTGCAGCCAGCGACCGTCCTGCAGGCGGTACAGCAGGTTTTCGTCGGCATGCCCGCGAGGCTCTTCGGTAAACAACCCATTGTTGAGCATCAGGCGCTTGACCTCGGTCAAACGCATGCCGGCATTGATCCGTACCCGGCTGTTGCTCCAGAACGCCTTGAAGCGGCTGTTGAACAGGACAATGCGCTGCTCGGCATCGAACAGCACGAAGGCATCGGAAATGCTCTCGATGGCATCGATCAGGTGTTGATGGGCCGTTTCGGCACGCAGGCGCGCGTCGCTGAGCAAATGATTGCCCGCCTTGAGTTCGGCCATGGCCTGGTTCAAGGCATCGGTGCGTTCACGCACCTGCTCGGCCAGCACCACCGAATGCTGGAAGGCGGCGTACGGATCGTTGCCGCGGGTGATGCCGGACTCGATGCGCTCGATCAGCGCCGCATTGATGCGTTGCAGTTTCTGATTGTCGTTTTGCAGGACGGCGATTTGCGCCCGCAGTTCAGCGCTGTCCACGGGACCGGCCGCGGGCAATGGCAACGCCGGTGAAGGTCTGGTTGATGTGCATGCCATTGAACTGTTCTCCGTAGGAGTTGAACCCCATCACCCGCTGTTCGCGCAAAAAACTGCCGATCTGCTCCAGGCTGCCGTTGTCCTCCAACTCCAGGCGCCTGAGGAAACAGTCACAACCAATGGTCAGCAACAGATCGCCGAGCCGTTGCTGCAAGCCGTCGAACAGGCTCTGCAGATTCGGCAGCAGCGGGCCCGGGGTCATGGCGGTGAGCACGATGCCGTTCTCCACCGCGCAGTAAAAACTCAGGCTCAGGTCCGGATGAACCTGTTGGATGGCGCGCACGTAATACTGCTCGTTGATCCGCACCGCCAACGGGTGCGCGGCGAAGACCCGGTGGTCGAGTTGGCCCACCGGCACGCCGATGTGCCGGGCGTACTCGGCGGCGGCCGGCTCGGCGTTGAGTTCGAAGACCCGCCGCGAGGCGCTGTCCGCGCCGGTGACCACCAGTTTCTCCGCTCGCGGCAGAATGTGGTGGGTGGTGAACACTTCAAAGTCCAGCCAGGTATTGACCAGCACCACCACCGCCGCGCCGCTGTGGAAACCGCCGCCTGAGTAGACATGGGTGTGGGTCAGGTAGTTGTCGTCTCCGGCCGAGCCGCCAAAGTGCGGGATGTCGCCCAGCGCCGCACTCAAGGCGGCCAGGACCATTTCTTCGCGGCTGGACAGGCCATCAAGCAACGTCAGGGCAAAGCTGTTGCCCTTGATGGGTGCCAGGGTGTTGCTGCGACAGCCGTTGACCAGGCGCTCGACCATCTGCTGAGCGTCGATCAGGCTGAAGTGCTCCATCTCGTCGATCAGTTCCAGGGCGATGGAAAAGTACCGATGATCAAAACCCACCGCCGTCACGCAATTGCGCCCATATCCCTGCGCAGTGATTTCCCCGGCGCTGGTGCAACCCGCCAGGCGTATGCCGCCGAAGCCTTGCTGCAACGCCTGGCCCAACCCCTGCAAATCGTACTCGGCGGAACAGAAAAACAGCACGAAGCCCAGGTGCGGATGCAGCAACTGCCGCGCCAGCTCCTGCGCCACCTGCTGCGGATCGGTGGCCTGGGACATCGCACTGACGATCCCTTCGTTCTGGACCTGCTGCATCGTCGCCCCTCGCAGGTGCGTGTGTGTGAGGCACGAGTGTACGAAGCCAGCCGAGTGCCACGAATGCTACTTGGGTAGCAGGTAGGCGCTTCAATGGGATGAGACTTGTGCCGCAGATCCAGCAGATAGTTAAATCCTTGTGGGAGCGAGCCTGCTCGCGAATGCTCTCTTGCAGTCAATAATGATGTTGCCTGAGACACCGAATTCGCGAGCAGGCTCGCTCCCACAGTGGATAGTCACGTAGCCACTACCAGGTCAACACCGCGCCGACTGCAACGGTATCGGTGTCTTCGTTCTGCGCACTGCTGTCATGCCCGTTGATTTCGAACTGGTTGTACTCGGCCACCAGCTTGAGGTTGTCGTTCACGTCATGGAACAGCGCGATGCCGCGGGTCTCGTAGTCCGCGCCACTGCCGACCACGCCGTTGCCATCGTCATTGGTCTTGCCGTAGGACAAGGCCAGGCGGTTCTTGCCCAGTTTGTAGGAGCCCTGCAACAGGTACCCGTCACTGTCGACGTTGCGCAGGGTCGGTTCGCCGGCGTTGTTGGTGAAAAACGGGTTGATGCCCTTGGCCTGGAAGCCCGACCCGGTCAGGGACAAGCCACCCATTTTTGCCTGCACGCCATAACCGACGCCTTTGGAGGTGACGGTGTCGACGCTGGAATCGGTATTGTCCGAGGTCTGGTAGCTGCCGTTGACCCAGCTGTAGATCTTCGCCCCGGCGAGGTCGAACTGATAGGTGATCTCGCTCTCGGTGCGCGGATTTTCCTGGTAGGCCTTGCCGGTCGGGCTGCTGTCATTGGTGTCCACCGGGTCCATGATTCCCACCGCCACGCGCAGTCCATCCATCACCGGCGTGCGGTAGGTGATCTGCGAGGTCGGGAACGGATAGGGATAACCGGTGCCGATGTTGCCGAACGACACCCCGCCACCATCCACCAGCCCCAGGGTATCGCTGACCTGGCCGTAGCCGGCGAGCAGCTCATCGAGCAGGATGTTGGAGCGGGCGAACAGGCCGAAGTCCTTGCCGATCAGCACTTCCCCCCACTCGGGGTTGGCCACGGTGCCGTAGAACTGCCGCACATCGATGGCAGTGTCGGTGCCATTGGTTTCACTGTCGTTGATGGTGACCCAGAACGAGGCACGGGCACCCAGCTTGAGATCATCGACCTGCTTGCCCATGTTGAAGCCCAGGTAGTTGGGCAGGAAGCCCATTTTCACCCGCGATTGACGGCGGTCGTACTGATCCCCTTCGCGGTCGACATCGCTGTTCACATAGAAGGCGTTGATGTAGCCGTCGGTGGAGAACGTGGTCTGGTCCTTGTCGTACAGCATGATTTCGGCTTCGGCCGTGGCACTCATGCCGAGGGCAGACAGGCTGGCGATCAAGGCCGGTAAAAAACGATGCGTGAAGTTCTTATTGTTGTGCATGGCGCGCTCCGCGACTGGGACGAGGTGTCGGAGGCGATTATCGAAAGCTGGCAGGCGGCGCCATACGCTGCCTTGGGGGTGGTTTCGAGGTGCTTTGGAATGGCCGCAAGCGCGCGGCAACTGTGGCGTAAGACCGCCGGTCGGCAGGGCTCACAACTTAGGGTGTAGGCCTGTACGCCCATCGAAAAGCCCGGTTCTTGCGACCCGGGCTTTTCCTGCATCGACTGCACGATTGCGGCATCTGCCGGCGTTAGAAACTCGCCTTGACCGACAACATGAAGTTGCGTGGATCACCGTAGTAGTTGCCGAACGTCTCAGTGCCGATGGTGGCGTAGTAGCGCTTGTCGAACAGGTTGTTGCCGTTGAGCGCGACCGACCAGGTGTCGTCGATGCGGTAGCCGATGCGGCCGTTCCAGATCGCATAGCCTGACTGGCTGATTTTCTCACCACTTGAAGGTGAAACACGGAAGTTATCGCTTTGCGCGTTGACCCCTGCACCCAGGGTGAATCGCTCAAGCGAGCCACTCAGGGCGTAATCGCCCCACATCCGCAACATATGCCGCGGCACATAACTGTTGAACGCTGCGCCGTTCAGGCTGGTGTCGATATCGTCGAGCGTCTTGGTCTGGGTATAGGTGTAACCCGCCAGCACTTGCAGGCGCTCAATGACTTCACCGCTGATCTCGGCTTCGAAACCCTGGGCGCGAACCTTGCCAGCATTGACGTAGCAGTAGCCGTCGGACGACGGGCAGGACGAGTTGTAGTCAGTCTGCGCCTGGTCCTTCTGGATCGTGCGGAACAGGTTGAAGGCGCTGTTCAGTCGACCGTCGTACCAGGCGCCCTTGATCCCCAGCTCATAGCTCTGGCCCACGAGCGGCTTGAGCGCAGCACCGTCTTCTGAGCGGTAATTGCCTTGCGGGGTAAAGATTTCCGAATAGCTGGCGTAGGCGGTCAGGTTCTCGTTCAGGTCCAGCAGCACACCGGCAAACGGCGTCACTTGCCCGGTCTCTGTGGTGCTGGCGTGCTCCGAAGTGCCTGTGTTGATGAAGTCGTAGTCGGTATCGGAGTTGTACCAGCTCACCCGGCCGCCAACGACAACGGTCAGTGGATCAGCCAGTTTCAAGCGCAGTGTCGAGTAAATGCCCTTCTGCCTGGTGACTGAGTCGACCGGACCGCCGCGAGATGAATTGTCGATGAAGTAGCTGTCATCCGGCTCCGGAATATACTTGTCGGGGTTGAACACATTCTGGCGCTGCGGCAGGAACGCCACCGAGTAGAAGTCGTTCTTTTTCGAACGGCTGGCATTGAAACCCACCACCAGTTCATGGCGTTGACCGAACGCGTCGAACTTGCCGTCGACGTAGGCATCCAGGCCGTAATCAACCTGATCGTAATCGTACATGCTGCCCAGCATGCCGGTGGTATCGGTGCCGGGCGTCACGGCGCCGGAAGCGAATGCGTACTTGATGTCCTGGGTGTTTTTTGTATAGACACTGGCGACCTTCAAGGCCCAGTCGTCGTTGAGCGGGTGACTCAGGTCGCTGAAGACCGTGGTGCGCTGGCTACGCCAGGTGTTCCACGCAGGATCGAGGCAGGTCGAGCGGCTGAGCTTCAAGTCGCTGCGGTCCTTGTAACGCGGCAGGCCTCCCCAGCAAGGGCTGGCATCCACGTCTTCATAGGCAACCCCCAGGCCGAGCGTGGTGTCGGGGCTCAGGTCAAGGTCCAGCGCGCCGTAATACACCTGGTCCTTGCGACTGGCGTCGTCGACGAAATAGTGCCGGCTCTGCTCCGCGACCACCGCCCGGCCGCGCAAGGTGCCGGATTCGTTCAGCGGGCCACCGGTATCGACCTGTCCGCGATAGTTGTCCCAGCTGCCACCGGACAGCGTGATGTCCGTGTGCGCGGCAGCCTGGCCGCGTTTGCGCACGAAGTTCACCCCGCCGGCGGTGCCACCCGCGCCCTTCATCATGCCCGCGGCGCCGCGCAGAATTTCCACCCGGTCGTAATACGCCATGTCACCGCTGAAACTGTCGGCCTGGACATACAGGTTGCCCATGTCCAGGGGCACACCGTCGTACTGATACTGGCCCGACATCCGGAACCCGCGCGAGTAGAAGTACTTGCCGCCCATGGTCGAGTCGTAGACGGTGATGCCCGGGGTCTTTTCCATGACCTGGTCGATGGTGTTCAGGTTCTGGTCATCGAGCATCTTGCGCGTCATCACCGTGACCGATTGCGGCGTTTCCCTGAGCGAGTGCTCACCCTTGCCGATGGTGACCGCTCCGGTGGTGTACGAGCCGCTGTTTTCGGTGGTCGCGCCCAGCACCTGGCCATTGATGTTGGTCGCGCCCAGTTCCAGCGCCGAACCGACTTGCGGAACCGGCCGCAGCACATACGTACCGTTAGCCTGCGGTTCGGCCTGCAGTCCGCTACCCGCCAGAATCCGCGCAAACCCTTCGCTGACACCAAACGCTCCCTGGAGCCCTGGAGATTTCAAGCCATCGGTTTGTCGCGCATCGAACGAAAGCGCAGCACCCGCCGCGCTGGCGAAATGACTGAGGACTTCAGTCAGGCTGCCGCCAGCGATGTCAAAGGACTTGACCGAGTTTTGCTGTTGCGCCGGTAGCTGCACCGCCAACGCTACGCTTGACCAGACACCCGCCGTTGTTGCCGCCAATAGCCCGAACTTTACTGCGGCCGCCAAACGACCCGGCTTGTACACCCGAAACATGCTTCCCCTCCCCCAAAGACGATCTGTAAAAACTCATTGAGGGATGAGCCGAACGATGTGCATCAATAGTGCAAAACGCTGACAAACTTTTTCAACTCACTATGAAAGCGTGGTGGCAGGCGACGACACATCGACCCAATACCGGCTGTACCGAGTGACCTGTAGCGCGAAACCACTCTCCAGCGCAGCCAGCGCCAGGTCAGTGTCATCAATGGGAAAAGCGCCGGAGACTTTCAGTTGGGCAATTCGCGGATCGCAGCGCAGTACACCTGGGCGGTAGCGCGAAAGGTCGTCCAGCAACTCGGCCAGGGGACGATTGATGGCGATGATGCTTCCCTGTTGCCAGGCACCGACCGAAGCATCGTTGCGCCGTACAACGCCCAATGAGCGGCCATCGAAGTCCAGGGACTGGCCGGCTTCCACACGCACCGTCGAGCCAGCGCCAGCCGAACGGACCTCGACGGCCTTCTCGATTACCGCCACGCCAGCGCCCTGCTCATCGCAGCGGACGATAAAACGCGTGCCGAGCGCCAACACTTCTGCATGACGAGTGAGCACCTTGAACGGCCGCTGCAAGGGATCGACCGCGGTTGTCACTCGTATCTCGCCCCGCAACAGGTCGAGTACACGGTGACGACCGTCGAAGCGAAGGTTGACCGACGTATCGGTGTTAAGTAGCAACGCGCTGCCATCGGCCAAACGAAACTCACGGCGCTCACCCACTGCGGTGCGAAAATCGGCAAACAGGTTGCGCGAGGTCTCGCTGTACCAGCCCAGCCCGCCCAGCGAACCGGCTGACACGAGCACCAGCACACTGCGCAATACCTGGCGCCGGGATCGATCAGCGCCACGCAAGGCTGGCGCAGCCAATGAGCCCGGCACACTGGCCATCTGCTCGCCCACGTCGAGCATTCGCTGCCAGGCTTGGCGATGGTCAGGGTCGCAAGCCAGCCAGTCTTTCCAGGCTGCCAGATCCGCATCGGTGGCGATATCCGACCGAAGTCGGGCATACCACCGGGCAGCGGCGCCAATCGCCTTCAACTCAGCGGGCGAAAGGCTCACGCCAGTTGCAGCCGAATCTGCATCAAACAGCAATGCTCCATGGCCTTGGCCATGTAGTTGTTGACTGTGCGCGTGCTGATGTTCAAGCGCTCGGCGATCTGCGGGTAGGTCAGCCCGTCGAACTGCGACAGGATGAACGCCTGCTTGACCTTGGTCCCCAATCCTTGAAGCAGGCGGTCGATTTCCATCAGGGCTTGCAACAGGATCGCCTGTTCCTCCAATGAAGGTTGCTGCCATTCGGGCATGGCGGCCAAGGCTTCCAGGTAGGACTGTTCCAGCGAACGGCGGCGAAACAGATCGATCAGCAAGCCCTTGGCGATCATCGACAGGTAGGGCCGTGGCTCGCGAATCTCCAGCGCGTTTCGCGCCTTGATGACCCGAACGAACGTGTCCTGCGCCAGGTCCGCCGCATCGAAAGCATTGCCCAGACGCTTGCGCAGCCAGCCCTTGAGCCAACCGTGATGGTCGCAATACAGGTCATTGACAGCGTTGCGCAGGGATAAATCGTTGGCGGACATGACGATGGAATAATTCGCGAGTGATAATTACTCGCATTGTCATGCGTGCGCAGGGTGATTTGCAATAGCCACTGTGGCCTGTAGGAGCCAGCGGGCGGCAAAGCACGATAACGCGGTATTACTGATACACCACAGCGCCTGGTTCGCGGGCAAGCCTCGCTCCTACAGGCGAAGAACGAGGGCAAGGCAAGGGCGACGCTGATATCATTGAAGAACTTACAAGCCAGGTGGAAAAACATGAACCGTCAGAAAAAGCTGAAGCAGTTGTTCAAGGAGAAGGCCAAAAAGGCCAGCGCCAAACTGGCGCCGAAAAAGCCTAAATACATCAGCAAGGCCGACCGATTGAAACTGGCTGCCGAAGCTGACGCCTCGATCAGTTCCCCTAGCGAAAATTGATCCAGTTGGGGGCGCTCGAACTCATGGCCACACAGCTCGCGTAGCGCTTGCAGGCCTTGACGCTGGCCGGTTCCGGCGGCACGGAAAACAGTACGGTAAACACCAGGAAAAACAGGACCAAAAAAGGGATGTAGTAGGCGAGAAGACTTTTTATTTTCATTGTCTGTGCTCTCATGACCTTTGAATCGAAACTGCGTTAGCAGTGCCTTGGGAACGGCGCCTTTCCGCGACGGATGGGGTTCTCGGCAAGGCGCCCTGTTGCTCTGTCAGCGCTCGTCCACCGTGATGAACTCGCGACGCTCGGCCATGAACGCGGGCACGTCGTCCTCGTCGGTGAAGAACTGCTCGTACCACTCGCGCAACTGATAGACCGGGCCGTCGGTTTCGGCCAGCACTGGCTTGTCGATGCGGATCTTGTGCTTCCAGATCACCACGTCCTGATAGAACGAATCGCGGTTGCCCTGGACATAGGCCCTGGCCACTTCCTGGTTCTGCTCTTCGGTCCAGCCCGGCACCCTCTTGACCATGCAACCAAAGCGCAGGTCGAAGCTGTTTGGCGTCACCGGCACGTGGCTGTTAAGCAGGATGGCGTGGATGCGCACATCGCCGAACATCGAGCTGATATGGGTGAAGTGGGTCGCCGGGCCGTAGTAGGCCGATGGCGCGATCAGGTCGCCGCCCAGGCGCTCGGAGTCGCCATGGAAAATCTGATGGCCGATGTGCCCTTCGAATACGTTGGCGAAGTACTTGGTCGGCGTACCGTGCACCGGCCCGAAGTGCTGGGCATCCACCAGGTTATCGACCAACTCCCGTGGGTTGGTTTCGATGTGCATGGTGTCGATGTTCCAGTCATGAATCCAGTCCGGATCGTCCATTTCGGGCAGGTGCGGAATGACCACGCCGTCTTTCGGCGCACGGCCTTCGGGGTTGTTCCAGACGAACAGCAGGTTGTTTTCCTCGCAGCTCAACCAACTGCGGGTCTTGGCCTTGGGTGGAATGCGCTTGCAGTAAGGGATCTCCACGCATTTACCACCGGTGTCGTACTTCCAGTGGTGGAACGGGCAAACCAGCCTGTCGTTCTCGACGGTGCCCTGGGACAGGTCGGCGCCCATGTGCGGGCAATAGGCATCCAGGATGCTGATGGTGCCCTGGCTGTCGGCAAAGGCCACCAGGCGGGTGCCGAAGATTTCCAGGGTGTGGGGCTTGCCATCACGGTAATCGCTGGCATTGCCCAGGCAGTGCCAGCCGCGCGCGTAACGGTGGGTACGCTGGGCGTTCTCGATGTTGAGTTCAGCGAGTTTCGTCATTGTTATTGTTCCTCGATTACAGACTTCGGGGCAGGCTATGCCCCCAAGAAAATCAGGGTGATCCCATGGCAAGCATCATTGAGCAGCCTTGCCGGGAGAACATCCTTCAGTTGGACTAGATCAAACGCGAGCCACTCTCAATGGGCGCCCCTGTCTCCACGGGCGCCACGCCGGGTGGTTACTGGCCGAAGCGGCGAGCGGCCTCCGGGCCGAAGTCCCGGGGGCTGAAACCGGTTTTGTTCAACAGGTAGCCGTTGCGCTGTTCGTTGATCAGGTTGAATGCCAGGTAGCTGCCGGCATTGAGGTCGTAGTACAGGCCCACGCCCGCTTGCGGCCGCTGGCTTTCGTAGGCGTAGAAATAGTTGACCATCGAAGTGCGCCACAGCTCGCCACGGTTGTCGTAGTTGTCGGCGAGCATCGGGAACCAGGTGTCTTCGTCGATGTACAGCTTGCGTTTGCCATACAGATGGCGGAAGCCCGGCTTGAGCGTGCCTTCCAGCTCCCAGACCCGATGGCGCTCAAAACGCATGGCATCCGGGTTGATGTGGCCGGGAGTCAGCAGGTTGGCATACTTGAGGTTGGCGGCATGCAGGCGGTAGGTATTGTAGGGAATGAACATCTCGCGCTTGCCGACGATCTTCCAGTCATAACGTTGCCCCGAACCGTTGAACAGGCGTACCTCGTCGACGGTGATGGAACCACCGCTGCCCGGGAACGACATGTCGAAGCCATACCCCGGTGACTGACGCACGCGGCGGGTACCCGGATCGTAGCGCCAGGACTGGCGCGGTTCAGTCTTGTCGTTCCAGAATTCGGTGCCGGTGTTGATCTCACCCTTGTCCCGTTGCGGCAGCAGGGTTTCATTGAGATAAAACGACGAGTTGCCAGTGGTATCCCCAATCTTGTCCGGTTCGAGCCCTGGCGCCAGGTTGCGCGAATGCACGCGGCCCCAGTTGATGTTGCCGTCCTTGAGTACGTAGGCGTTGTCGGAGATGTACTCCTCGGTCCAGGCCCGCAAGGTAAAGGTCGAGGCATTCTTCAACAGTTCCAGGCCGCTACGCGGCACCGGGAAAGCGGTGCCGCCGGTCTTGCCGACCACCCCTTCGCCATCATCGACCAGCCGCGCCACCTTGGCGTTCTCTTTGGTGGCCTGGCAGACCGCGTCGTTGAAGCGAAAATCCCGGCGCGTGGGGTAAACCGGTATTTTGTAGGTGGCCGGGTACAGTTTGAACAGGGCTTTCTGCCCATCGGACAAGTAGTCATTGTATTGGCCGATGTTCTGCGCGGTCACCACGAACAGCGGCTTGTCGTCCGGGTACGGGTCTACCGGGTGGTTGCCGGTGCCCTTGAAATCGACGTGGGGTGGAGCGCCCAGCCATTTGCCGCTGAACGGTGGAATGCTGCCGTCGGCATTACCGGCCTTTTCCGCGCCCAGGCACGTCAAGTCCTTGCCCAGGCGCTCGACGTCCTCTGGCGCGGCATGCACCGTGCCGATGGCACAGCATCCCAACAACAACGCCAAGGCCCAGCTTGGGGACTGATTACTGCCGTTCATTTTTATTCTCCTTATTCACGTTCGCAACGGTTGCCCAGTATCGACAGGCGAGGAACCCGACAGCATCGTCCGCACGGACTAACGCGTTTTGGCACTGGCCGGGTTCACCACCGGCTGCGGTGCCCCCAGGGCCACCACGCTGTTGAGCATGATCCGCACCAGTTCGGTCTGGCGCCGCACGCCGGTCTTGGAGAAGATCGAACGCAGATGGGCGCGGGCGGTGTTGCGGCGGATATTGAGGATTTCCGAGGCTTCCTCCAGCGACAGGCCGTTGGCCAGTTCCAGGGCCAGCGTGGTTTCCGCCGGGGTCAGGTTGTACAGTTGCGAAGTCAGCACCGTGCTCACCAGCGACTTGCTTACCGCATCGCGCACATACACCACCACCGTGGGCTTGCCGTTACCTTCGAGCAGTTCCTGGGACGGGATCAACTCCACCACCACCCCCAGGCTGACCTGACCCGAGGGGCGGGATATCGACGTCGCCTCCGCCACCTGCACGCCCTTGCCCACGCCCTGTTTGGCGCGCTGGAAAGCATTGCGCACCAGGCGCGCCAACTCGCGATTATCACTGGGGTAAGTCGCTTCCAGCCGCCCGCCCACCACCTTGAGGCCGTCCTGGCTGTCGAGAATCTCCCTGGCCACGGGGTTGAGTTGCAGCACACTGCCGGTTTCATCGAGCACGAAAGTCGCCACCGCCAGGCGGCTGATCGTCTGCGAATACAGGCTGCCCAGCGACTCACTGCGATCGAGCAGCGAATGCATGTGCAGGGCCCGGCGCAAATGCGGTAACAGCATCGCGCACAGGGCCCGTTCAAGGGCGCTGAAAGCCGGGTGCCCCTGGGGTCGATTGATCCGCAAGCGCACCGTGCCGCCATCCGGCATGCGGATATCGGCACCGAGCATGTGGTAGCAATCGTGGGGTTGGCAAAACAGCAGGTAGAACGCCGAACTGGACCATTCGGCATCGCTCATCAGTTCATCGACGGTGAACACCGTATCGGTGGGCAGGCCGTCGAACAGAGTGGATTTGGCGTAGTAGGCATAATGGTTGATACCGCCCTCCCCGAGTTCGACATCGCCCGCCACCACCATGGGCGACAACAACGGCTCATCCTGGACCCGCAAAATCAAGGTCACGAAATTGGCCTTGAACAAGGTTCTCAACTCGCGCAAAGACTCGTTCAGGCAGCGGGTGTCCATCGCCGAATCGTAGATGTTGCCAATAATCCGTTCGTACTCGGCCAAGTCCAGGCCCATTTGCGCCAGGACCTGTGCATTGGGCACACAACTTTGCATAACCATTCCCCAGCAGAGGACCCGGCTGGCGGGCCCCCATGGATTTAATCGACAGAACGTCGGTGTCCCGCTGGCCTCATGGCAGCTCGAACAGGCCGGCGGCGCCCATGCCACCACCGATGCACATGGCAACCACTACATAACGCACACCGCGCCGCCGTCCCTCGAGCAACGCGTGGCCGACCATCCGCGCGCCGGACATGCCAAACGGGTGACCAATGGCAATCGCCCCGCCGTTGACGTTCAGGCGCTCTGCCGGGATCTGCAGCGCATCGCGGCAATGCAGCACCTGGCTGGCAAAAGCCTCGTTGATCTCCCACAGGCCGATGTCCTTCACGCTCAAGCCAAAGCGCTTGAGCAGCTTGGGAATGGCGATCACCGGGCCGATGCCCATTTCCTCCGGCGCACAACCACCCACGGCAATACCGCGGTAGATGCCCAGTGGCGTCAACCCGCGGCGCTTGGCTTCGGCCCGGCTCATCAGCAGGCTGGCGGCGGCACCGTCGGAGAATTGCGAGGCGTTGCCGGCCGTGACGAACTCGCCCTGCTCGATCCAGCTGCCGTCCTTCCACACCGGTTTCAATGCCGCCAGGTCTTCCAGGCGCGTATTGGGACGGTTGCACTCGTCCTTGACCACCTGCACGCGTTCATGGCCATTGGGCTGGCCATCGGCGAACAGTAATTTATCCACGCTCAGGCCGACGATCTCATCGTCGAACAAGCCGTCTCGCTGCGCGGCGGCGGTGCGCAGCTGGCTCTGCAGCGAATACTCATCCTGGGCGGCGCGGCTGATGCCATAGCGGCGCGACACGATCTCAGCGGTCTCGATCATCGGGATATAGGCGCTGGGCATCACCTGCAGCACCGCTTCGGATCGGGCGCGATAGGCGTTCTTGTGTTTGGTCTGGGTCAGCGACAGGGACTCCACGCCGCCGCCGATGGCGATGCTCATCTCGCCGGTCATGATGCCCTTGGCGGCCATGCCGATGCTCATCAGGCCTGAGGCGCACATGCGGTCCACGGCCATGCCCGGCACGCTGTCCGGCAAACCGCCGGTGTAGGCGCAGAGCCGACCGATGTTGAAGCCCTGGGTGCCTTGCTGCACCGACGCGCCCATGATCACATCCTCTACATCGGCAGGCTCGATGCCGGCGCGTTCGACCACCGCGTGCACCACATGACCGCCCAGCACCGGGGCCTCGGTATCGTTGAACGATCCGCGAAACGACTTGGCCAGCGCGGTACGGGCGGTGGCGACGATGACGACTTCATTCAGGTCCATGGGTACTCACTCGCAAATGGGGTTGAAGGTGTAGCGGCTGATGGTGTCGATCACGCAGCCGGGACGGGCCTGGCCTTCGACTTCAACGGTGATGCGCACCGTCAGTTGCACGGCATCGCCCAGTGGTTCGGCGCGGATGATCTGGCCGCTGCCCCGCACCCGCGAGTCGACCTTGACCGGCGCCGGGAAGCGCACCCGGTCGCTGCCGTAGTTGACCCCCATCGCCATGTTTTCAATGATCAGCAACTGCGGCATGAACAGGTTCGCCAGCGATTGGGTCAGGTAGCCGTGGGCAATGCAGGCACCAAACGGGCCACTGGCGGCGCGCACCGGGTCGACGTGAATCCACTGGTGATCGCTGGTGGCTTCGGCGAACAGATCGATGCGCTGCTGGCTGATGGTCAGCCATTCGGTGTGGCCCAGGTCCAGGCCCTCGGCCGCAAGCAACGCCTGGGCACTGCTGAAAACGTGACTCATGCGCCCATCCTCAAGCTTGTTGTGAACTGACGGACAACACTTCGCCCACCATGTAGGAGGCATAGTCGCTGGCCAGGAACATCATCACGTTGGCCACTTCCCAGACTTCGGCAGCGCGACCGAACGCCTCGCGCCCCGCCAGGCTGGCGAGCAACTCTTCGCTGGAGGCTTTCTTGAGAAAATCGTGCAAGGCAATCGACGGTGAAACCGCGTTGATGCGCACGCCGAACTCGGCAGCTTCCAGGGCGCTGCAGCGAGTCAGGGCCATTACTCCGGCCTTGGCAGCGGCGTAATGGGCCTGTTCCTTCTGTGCCCGCCAGCCGAGCACCGAGGCGTTGTTGACGATGGCCCCGGCGCCACGGCGTTGCATGTGCGGCAACATCGCCCGGGTCATGCGGAAGGTGCCGGTCAAGGTCACGTCCAGCACCCGAAGCCATTCTTCGTCGCTCATCTCCACCACGCGTTTCTGACCACCCAGGCCCGCGTTGTTGATCAGCACATCGACCCCGCCCAGCGCCTCTTCGGCCGCCGTCACCAGGGCCTGGACTTCGTCTTCGACGGTGACATTGCACAACTGGCCATAAATCGCCTGCAGGCCAGTCTCAGCCTTGAGCCGCTCCACCGCTTCCTCCAGGCGCCGCGGATGCACATCGGAAATCATCAACGCCCGACAACCTTCCTCGGCACTGCGCCGGGCCGCCGAATAACCGATACCGGCACCCGCGGCAGCGGTGATCAGCACCGACTTGCCGACCAGCAATTGATGACCGGGAACATAAGGGGGGGCTTGTTTCACAGCGTCTACCTCCGAAGAAATCAATACGCTGCAGTTGTACGCAGGGAGTTGCGTGGGCACATCGTCAAAATGGGGTAGAAAGGCCGTGGCGCAATCCCTTGCTCCATTACACCTAAGCCTGTCCGTTAATCTGTGACTACCGACGTTGATCCATGCCGCGTTAAAGCCTGGGGGAGAGTTTTTGGGAGTACATATCCATTGCTGCGGTAACGGCGGCTTATGGTTTCGCTCTTACAGCGACTCCCTTTTTCAAACGCCAAAAAGGAAGCAAAAGGCTTTGCCCCACCACTCGG
>NZ_JBYTEO010000066.1:0-36495 GCF_058791355.1 Pseudomonas sp. EB271-G4-1 | reverse complement strand
GGTTTAGCCGCGCTGGGCCAGGGACGGCCCATCGCGGCGACCCACGGAGCAATGCCGGAGAGAGGGCATGCCGAGCCCTAGCGAGGCACCAAGTGGTGGGGCAAAGCCTTTTGCTTCCTTTTTGGCGTTTGAAAAAGGGAGTCGCTGTAAAAGCGAAACCATAAGTGGCCGTAACCGCAGCAATGGATATGTACTCCCCAAACAACTTCGACGTGGCATCGATCAATGTTGGTAGAGGCGCCGATGAAGGTCGGCACTGTCACCGACACCCACCAACCACTCAATAAACATCCCGCAAATAACGCTTCTGCTCACTCATCTGCCGCCAGTAATCAGCGGCGCCTTGCGAGTCCAGTCCACCGTGTTGCTGGGCGACCTGGCGCAAGGCCTGGTCGACGTCCTTGGCCATGCAGCTGGCGTCTCCACAGATGTACAACCGGGCGCCGTCCTGCAGCCAGCGCCAGAGTTCGGCGCCTTGTTCGCGGATGCGGTCCTGCACGTAGATTTTCTCGGCCTGGTCACGGGAAAACGCCAGGCTCAGGTGCGTCAGCAGGCCATCGTGCTGCATGCCTTGCAGTTCGTCGCGGTAGTAGAAGTCGCTGGCGGCGTGCTGTTCACCGAAGAACAGCCAGTTCTTGCCCTGGTCGCCCCGCGCCCGGCGCTCCTGCAGGAAGGCGCGGAAGGGCGCGACCCCGGTGCCGGGGCCGATCATGATCATCGGCACATCACCTTCGTTCGGCACGCGAAAGTGTCTGGCTGGCTGGACGAAAACCGGTACCTCGGCGTCCTGCGCGCGGTCGGCGAGGAAGGTCGAGGACACGCCCTTGCGCTTGCCGTAGCGCACCGCCGCCACGGTGAGATGGACTTCCCGTGGATGCGCCTTGGCGCTCGAAGCGATGGAATACAGGCGCGGCTGCAAGCGCTTGAAGGTGCCCAGGAGCTCGCTCGCCGAGCAGTCCAGTGGATATTCCTGCAGCACGTCCGCCAGTTGCCGGCCCCACAACCATTCTTTCAACTGAGCCTTATGCTCAGTGCCCAGCAACTGTTTCAAACCGGGATTGGCGCTGCGTTCGGCGATGAAAGCCAGGGTGTCGCTGTTGGGCCGAGCGATTTCGAAGTGTTCGGTCAGTGCCTGACGTAACGACACCTCGGCGCATTGATCGACGCTCACCGGCGTCTCGCCATTTAACCGGGTCAAGTCGAGCAACTCGTCGACCAGTTCCGGACAATTGCGCGGATGGACGCCCAGCGCGTCACCCGCCTCATAACCCAGTCCAGAATCCGCCAGGTCCAGGGAAAACATGCGGGTTTCCTTGTGCGGGCTCTGGCGGTTCAGGTGAAGATTGGCCAGCAGCCGCGAAGCATGGGGCTTGGCCTTGCCGGGTGTCTGGGCAGCGCTGGCGGCAGTGTGGCTATGCGCGACGACCACAGCTTCGGGCCTGAGGGTCTTCTGCAATTGCGCCAGCCAGGTATCGGCGCGCTCCTCGAATTCGGTGTCGCAATCGACCCGTTCCAGCAGGCGGGTGGCGCCCAGTTCCTGCAGGCGCTGATCGAGCTGTTTGCCGTGCTGGCAGAATCGGTCGTAGGCCGGGTCACCCAGGGCCAGCACGGCAAAGCGCAATGACTCCAGACGCGTCTGGGCGGTGCTGAGGGTGTGCCAGAAACCTTCGCCATTGTCCGGCGGATCGCCATCGCCGAAGGTGCTGCTGATCAAGGCCAGATTCTGCGTGCTGGCCAACTTGCCGGCGGGGAAGTCGGCCATCGCGCTCAGCTCCACGGCGAAGCCGGCATCGCGCAGGCGCGCGGCCAGGCGCTCGGCCAGGGTTTCGGCATTGCCGGTTTGCGACGCCCAGAGCAAGGTCACCGTGGGGGCATTTTCGGCGGTGACGTCCGCCAGGGTTGCAGCCTGATCAGCTACACCCGCATCAACCCGACTGAACAATCCGCCCAGGAGCCCGTCCAGCCACAGACGAGTCTCGGTGGCCAACGGCGCGCTGGGCGGCAGCACCGGCACCCCAGCCGCCTGGCGCCCTGCTGGCGATTGCAGGCCACTGAGAAAACCGGCGAGGTAGGTGCGTTCACTGTCGTTCAATGGCGGGGAGGGCAGGCAACGGATGCCCGCGAGATCGGCAAAGGTCTCGATGCTCGACATGGCGAGTTCCTCTGGTAAGGGGGATGAGTCGACGGTGGCAGGCGCTGGCGTTTGCAGGAACTGATGGTCGATCAGTTCGACACGTTGCAGGGCGACCGCACAGAATTTGAATTCGGGCTGCTGCGAGATCGGGTCGACGGCATCGTTGGTCACGGCATTGATCGCCAGGTTCTCGCCAAACACATCGTTCCAGTGAAAAGGCGCAAAACAGTTGCCCTGGCGCACGCGGTCGCTCACCACCGCCGGCAGCACGGCCCGACCTCGCACCGAACGTACCTCGACCGGGTCCTTGTCCTTGATGCCCAGGGCGCTGGCATCCTCGGGATGGATCTCGACGAAGGGGCCCGGATTGAGCTTGTTCAGGGTCGCCACCTTGCCGGTCTTGGTCAGGGTGTGCCACTGATGCTGCAAGCGTCCGGTGTTGAGTACGAAGGGAAAGGTTTCATCGGGCATTTCCGCTGGCGCCATGTGCGGACGGGCGAGAAAGATGCCTTTGCCGCGCTCGGTGGGGAAGACGATCGTCGGCTGGCTGCCGTCGGCTTCGACCCTGAGTGCCTGACTCTCGCCATTGTTGAGGTAGCGAATCGGATTGCGTTCCGCCGCGCTAGCGCTGGCGCAGGGCCATTGCAAGGGTTTGTTGCGCAGGCGCGGGTAGCTGGCGCCGCGAATGTCATAGCCGGTCTTGGGGTTCCAGGCGCGCTTGATCTCTTCGAACACCGCGTCGGCAGTGCTGTAGGTGAACGCCGCGGCGAAGCCCATTTCGCAGGCCACCCGCGCGATGATCTGCCAGTCGGGCAGCGTCTCGCCCGGGGGCTCCACGGCTTTTTGCATCAGCGTCAGGTTGCGCTCGGAGTTGATCATAACGCCCTCGGCCTCGGCCCAGAGCGCGCCGGGCAGCAGGATGTCGGCGTAACGGTTGGTCTCGGTGTCGAGGTAGGCGTCCTGGGTGATGACCAGCTCTGCCGCCTGCAGGCCGTCGATCACTTTCTGGCGGTTGGGGCCCGACGCCACCGGGTTGGTGCAGATGATCCAGCAGGCCTTGATTCGTCCTGCGCTCATGTCTTCGAACATCGACACGGTGCCGCCACCGGCGTTGCGCGGCAAGCGGTCGCGGGGGATGCTCCACAAATCTTCGATGAACGCGCGGTCCGCCTCCACCAGCATGGAACGCTGGCCGGGTAGGCCTGGCCCCATATAGCCCATCTCACGGCCACCCATGGCGTTCGGTTGCCCGGTCAGGGAGAACGGCCCGCTGCCCGGCCGGCAAATTGCGCCGGTGGCCAGGTGCAGGTTGCACAGGGCGTTGGTGTTCCAGGTGCCGTGGGTGCTTTGGTTCAGCCCCATGGTCCAGCAGCTCATCCACTGTGCGGCTTCGCCGATCCATTGCGCGGCCTGGCGAATGTCCGCCTCGGGCAGACCGGTGAGGTGTGCGACCTTGTCGGGCGGATAGTCCTCGAGAAATTCCGGCATGGCCTCCCAGCCTTCGGTGAACGCCGCGATGAACGCCGGGTCGGTGTGACCGTTTTTCACCAGCAGATGCAGCAAGCCATTGAGCAATGCCAGGTCGGTGCCCGGCTTGATCGGCAGGAACAGGTCGGCTTTGTCCGCGGTGGCGCTGCGCCGTGGATCGACCACGATCAACTTCGCTCCGGCCTTGACCCGGTCCATCATGCGCAGGAACAAAATCGGGTGACAGTCGGCCATGTTGGCGCCGATGACGAAAAACAGGTCCGCCTGGTCGAAGTCCTGATACGAGCCCGGAGGGCCATCAGAACCGAGGGAGAGCTTGTAGCCGCTGCCGGCGCTGGCCATGCACAGGCGGGAATTGGACTCTATGTTTGCGGTTCCGACAAAACCCTTGGCCAGTTTGTTGATCAGGTATTGGGCTTCCAGCGACATTTGCCCGGACACGTAGAACGACAATGCATCGGGGCCGTGGCGAGCGAGGGTGTCGCGCAGTCGGTTGGCCGTCTCGCTGATGGCTTTATCCATGGCAATGCGCACCGGATCGCGGCGGCGTTCCTGGCGCAGGTAGGCGTGTTCCATCCGGCCCGACTCGGCGATGGCCTGGCCGCAGGTGGTGCCCTTGGTGCAGAGCCTGCCGGCGTTGCTCGGGTGCTCCTTGTCGCCGCTGACCTTGACCACGCGGTTGTTTTCGACCTGCATGACGATGCCGCAGCCCACACCACAATAGGGACATACACTGCGTACGGTTTTGCTTGTCATCCTCGTCCCTCGAATCTTTTGCCGGCCGTTGCCGATGCCGGAAACAAAAAAGGCGCCATGCGGCCCACCGTCAGAAAAAACGGGGGACACACGGCGCCTTTGTCGTATGCATGCAATCAGCGTTGACTGCAGGGTTGAGGTGTTCCTAGCAAGTCACGCGCCAGAAATGCCCTTGAGGTCGCGATCGTTGTCGATACGCAGGCGGGCGGGGCTGCGCGCGCACGGCTTTGCCGGATGAAAAGCGCGGTCTTGTGCGGATCGCCGGCGAGGGGAGTGCAGGAGGGAATCGTTGAACAGCGGTTCAAATGAACGGTGCGCACCGGTTGCCTGCACTTTTATAAAGCGCCATGTGCACCCAAGTGCACCAGTCGGTGGCGGTGGCGGGACTGGCGCCTGTTCCGCTCCAGTCCCAACCGCATTATCACTTGCCCAGCGGTGGCGTGCGCGGTGGAATCAAGCGCTTCGAACCACAGGCCTCGAACGCCGACGCCAGGCGCAGCAGGCTCGAGTCGTCATAGGCGCGACCGGCAAAGGTCAGCCCCACGGGCATGCCGATATCCGGCATGACCCCCATCGGCACGGTGACCGTCGGCACACCCAGGTGACGTATCGCGAGGTTGCCGTTGGCCACCCAGACACCGTTGCTCCAGGCGATGTCCGCCGCTGCCGGATCAACGTCGGCATTGGCCGGGCCGACGTCGGCGACCGTCGGGAAAATCACTGCATCGAGCCCCAGCCCATCCATCCACTGCTCAAGATCGATCTGGCGGGTCTGTTCCAGGCCGCGCAGGCCATCAGGCACCGTCGGGATTTGGTCCCACGGGGTAATGCCGCGCTCGGCCATGCGCACGTACTCGTCCATGCCGGCGGCCAGGTCGCCTTCGCGGTTGGGCAAGGTGCCCGGGTCGTGCGGGAAAATCAGTGGCCCGTCGACATCCACCAGACGGTTCAATTTCGGATCGCCGTTGGCCTGCAGGAAATCGTCGAACGCCCAGGCCGTCAGGTCCCACAGCTCGTGATGCAGGAATTCCTTGGACACGATCCCGCGATTGAACACGGTTGGTGCACCGGGGCGATCGCCTTCACAGTTGGAGACGAGGGGAAAATCGACCTCGACGACTTCGGCGCCGGCGGCCTGCAAGGCCTGGCGTGCCTGTTCCCAGAGCCCGATCACCGAAGGCCGGGTGTGGATGCGCTGCCCGGTCGGGCCGCCGATGCCAGGGGCTTCACTGGTGCCGGCTTCAGGGTCGGCGTTGATGTACATGCGTGGTACGCCCAGACGCTTGCCGGCCAGTGCCGCGGCATTGGCGGCCAGGTCCTGGTAAGACGCGGGGCGGACCGAGGCGACGGGCGGAATCGGCACCCAGGGTTGCATGCGCCACAGGTCGCCGCGGGTGTCGGGGTCCTCGGCCACCACCACGTCAAGCACCTCGAGCAGGTCGGCCATGGTCCTGGCAAACGGCACGACGACGTCCATGGTCGGCGTCAACGGCCAGTTGCCGCGCACCGAGATCACGCCGCGTGACGGCGTGTAGGCACACAAGCCATTGTTGGACGCAGGGCCGCGACCGCTCGACCAGGTTTCTTCAGCCAGGCCGAAGGCGGCAAAACTCGCGGCGGTGGCCGTCCCTGCGCCGTTCGAAGAGCCCGAGGCGAAGGGGGCGGTGAGGTAGTCGGCGTTGTACGGGCTTTCTGCGCGGCCGTACACGCCACGCTGCATGCCGCCGTTGGCCATTGGCGGCATATTGGTCTTGCCCAGGCAGATGGCACCGCCAGCACGCAAGCGCTCAACGGTGAATGCATCGCGATAGGCGATCAGGTCTTTGAAAGCCGGACTGCCGGAGGCGGCGGTGAGCCCCTTGACCAGATAACTGTCCTTGGCCGTATAGGGGATGCCATCGAGCGGGCCCAGCGTTTGGCCCTTGGCTCGACGGGCATCGCTGGCCTGTGCCTCTTTCAAGGCGTCGGGGTTGCGCACCACCACCGCGTTGAGCGCGGTGGGCGTCTGGGGCGTGTCGTAGGCATCGATCCTGGCCAGATAAGCCTGGACCAGCTCAACGGCAGTGGTCTGGCCGGATTCGAGCGCAGCGCGCAGTTGGGCAATGGAAACTTCGGTGACTTCGATCATGCGGTGACTGCCGACTGTTGATGGGGGATGCGCTGAGGAGGCATCCGGGTACGCCCGTCATGTTAGCACCGTGATCGCCGAAGTCAGCGATCGACTTGAAGACGCAGGCGCTGGTTCGCCGGATTGAAACAGGTGCGCAAATGGTCGATGACCTGGTCGATCGAAGGCCCTTCAATGGCCGGTAGTTGCGAGTTCTCGCCAAATTCACGCCAGATGAACAGGGTCATTTCAGCGCCATCGGTCAGTGTACGCGCGGCGGCGCTGGTGCCGAAGTTTTCCAGCAGCCGGTAGCGCTCATCCTCCCAGAACTGGTCCTCGACCCACTGGTAGACCGGTATGTAATGAAAATGGATGGGGAAGCGTGGGTCATGGCCGAAGCGGCTGATATAGAGCCACTTGGGCTTCAACTCCGCTTGCAGGGTTTTCTGGATGCTGGCGAGCAGCACGCCCATCTCCACCAGGGCCTGCTCGGGCAGGTCGGACAGCGAATTGGCGTTGTGCCGGGTGCCCAGCACCAGATAGCCGGGGAGCGCCGAAGACATATGGTGGTTGAGGATCCAGTGGGCGGTTTCATGAATGATGAAACGGGGTGCGATGTCCATGGGTCTATGTCCGTTGGCGAAACTGCCGAAGGGGGCGAGTGGGGTGGCCACGATCGATTCTAAATCCAGCATTGCGCGGTGCGATACGCTTTTTGCGCCGAGTCCATGAGCAGGGCCCAAAGGGTTTATGGCACTGTGCCCTTCAGGTATTGGCAATGTAGGGGTAAACATTGCTCGCGACCACTGGACAAGGGTGTAGCAGGGTAATGCTTTGGTATGAGGCGGGCAGGGGCCGCCAGCCGAGCATGGCAACGGGTTTCACAGGTTCAGCTCGATCACATGGGCGGCATTGAATCGAGCATTTTCATTGACGCCCTCTTTGGCATAGCCACGGGCATTGCAGATGACCCGGGTGTCGCCGATCCGGTAATCGAAGCTGCCATGGGTATGGCCATGCAGCCAAAGCGCGGGCTGCCACGCCTCGATCCGCTCCTGCAGGTCTGAGACGAAACTTGCGTTGATCGGCGAATCGGCGAAAGCCGGGCTGATGCTCAACCGGGTCGGCGCGAAATGCGAGATCACTACCGTGGGGATGCCGGGGTCGGAGGCAAAACATTCTTCCAGCCAGGCGACCGTCTGCATGAACAGCATCTGGGAAAGGGCCGGCGTGAACAGGTCTGGGAAGTCAGGCGCAACCTTGATTCGGCTGAAGTCGCGGATCAGCCGGGTGGCCATGTCGATACCCTGCGCCCGATCTTCCGCTCGATCGAAGAGACGGTAGTCTGACCACAGGGTACAGCCCAGGAAGCGTACGCCGTGATGAACGTATGCGGTGCGTTCCAGGACGTGGATCGGAGTGCCTTGCGACAACCTGTGCAACTGCTCGTAGGTAGAGATCAGGTCACTGCCATAAAATTCGTGATTGCCCGCCACGTACAACACCGGCGCCGGGCTTGACCTGGCCCAGTCGATGGCCGCGGCCGGTCGGGAAATGTCACCGGCCAGGACCACGATATCGGCCTCCACAGCCGGGAATGGCATGGCGTCTACGGACAAGTGGATATCGGAAAGCAAGGCGATGCGCATGGAACGGTTCCTGGCAGGATTGAACGTCGTCGGCTGGTTACTTGAGAGGATGACGCACCAGAATCGATTCGTCGATCCGGTCGATGGCGGTGACGCCTGTCAAGGTCATCGCCACGCGCATTTCCTTGGCGAAAATATCCAGCATGTTTTCCACCCCGCGTTGACCGTCGGCCGCCAAGGCATAGGCCATGGAGCGTCCCAGGAGTACCCCCTTTGCTCCCAGGGCCAACATGCGCACCACGTCCAGTCCCGAGCGGATCCCCGAGTCGACCAGCACCTTGAGGTCATCGCCGACCGCTTGCATGATAGGCGGCAAGGCTTGGGCCGTGGAGAGCACACCGTCCAGCTGGCGGCCGCCGTGGTTGGAGACGACAATGCCGTCCGCGCCAAAACTCACCGCATCCCTGGCGTCCTCAGGGTCGAGAATACCCTTGATGATCATCGGGCCCTTCCAGAAATCGCGAATCCACTCCAGGTCGCTCCAACTGATCGAGGGGTCGAAATTATTGGCCAGCCAGCCGATGTAGTCTTCGAGGGTCACGGCCTTGCCGAGATACTTCGATACGTTGCCCAGGTCATGCGGGCGGCCCAGCAGGCCGACGTTGAAGGCCCAGTCGGGCCGGGTCATGGCCTGCAGCATGCGCCGGGACGATGCGTAGGGACCGGACATGCCCGAATGGGCATCGCGATAGCGGGCACCGGGCGTTGGCATATCGACCGTAAACACCAGGTTCTGCACGCCGGCAGCCTTGGCGCGTTCCAGCGCATTTCTCATGAAGCCCCGGTCCTTGAGGACATACAACTGAAACCAGATCGGCTGTTGAGTGTTGGCGCAGACTTCTTCGATCGAACATACCGAGACAGTGGACAGGCACAGCGGGATGCCTTTTTTCTCGGCAGCCTTGACCGCCTGCACCTCGCCCCGGCGGGCGAACATGCCCGTCAGGCCTACCGGGGCCAACACGATGGGCATCGATAGTCGTTGATCGAACAGGGTGGTTTGCAGGCTCAATGCTTCGACGTTCTTGAGGATACGTTGGCGCAGGCTGACCTGCGTCAGGTCGGCGCTGTTGGCCCTCAGCGTATGCTCGGCATAGGCTCCGCCATCGATGTAGTCGAACAAAAAACGCGGCAGCTTGCGACGCGCTGCCTCGCGATAGTCGGATGCGGACGAAATGATCATAGGGCCGATGCCTCGGGCTGATGAGGGACGGTGACGTCTGTCGAGCGTGAAGGCAGATTAGCCCATGCAATCGCATCCCTGCAGAAAATGCCATTCAAACCTTTTGTGGCTGCAACATGGACGAAACATAACGCGCCTATGATCCGCCTCAACCAAAACTCAGGGAACGACCCATGAATCGGCCATCAAGAAGCCTGCGCAAACTGCTCGACGCCGTCGCCACCAACAATGAAGGCGCGGCGTTGGATGTGATGCGTGCAGCTGAACAGCTCAAGGACGAAGTGTTGCGCCAACGCTTGCTCAACCTGATTCATCGGCTCAATCAGGACGCCACCGACTTGCGGATTGCGCGGGATGAGATTCAGGGGGGCAGGATCAAGTTGGCGTGAGGGGACAGCCGATCCAGGCCCGTCACTGATTCTTCGCGTTGGCCAGGAAATAGGCGACCAGCGCGTTGGCGTGGCCATGCCCCAAGCCGTGCTCGGTCTTGAGCCAGGCGACCATTTCCATGTGCTTCTTGCTGCTGACGGTCTTGAGCAGATCAAACCAGTGGGTGACCGGGTGCCCGTACTTTTTTTCGATTGAAGGGAAGTACGAGGCGGGTCCTTTCGTTTTTGTCTCTTCAGTCACGTTCAAAACTCCTTTTTTGCCGGGTTATCAGGGGATGTGCCGAGCGCTCTGCAAAGTCGGGGTAATGCTCCCAACGCAGCGCCGGTAACGTTACTTTTTAGCCTGCACTGAAGCTGCCGTCCACTTCTGGCACAAAGTGGGTCCTGCCCTGATAGCCGATGATTGTCTTTCAGGTGTACATATCCATTCCTGCGGTAACGGCCACCTATGGTTTCGCCGTCACGGCGACAAGCCTGTAGGAGCGAGCATGCTCGCGATGGAGGTCAACGATGACGCGGGGAGCCTGACACCCCGCGGTGCTCTCAGGTTTTTCGTTGGAACGCCGCCCGGAGCATGCTCGCTCCTACAGGGCCCGCCGCACTGCGCAGAACCGGAACGAAGCCTCTCGACGGGGTAAGCCGGCTCCTACAAATGCATGTCAAACGCCGTATGATGCTGGCTTCATTGTCGATAAGGACGTCGCCATGTCACCGAACAAGGCTTGCCCCGTCATCCTCTCGAGTACTGCCGGGCCACGCATCCTTCTGTTTCGCCATCCCCTGGCAGGCGTGCAACTGGTCAAAGGCACCATCGAGTCAGGTGAAACACCCGCCGAAGCCGCGCTTCGTGAGTTGAGCGAGGAGGCAGGAATAGACGATGCCTCGATTGTCAGTGACCTGGGTTGCTGGAACGCCGGACAGACGGTCACGCTCGGGCTTCAAGCACTGGAGAGTTGATGCATGAACGCATTCAGAATTCGCGAGCTGAAAAGTACGGATGCGGACGCCTTGCTGGCCTTCGAAATCCACAACCGTGCATGGTTCGAATCGCATATTGATGCGCGCGACCCTTCTTTTTACTCATCGCAAGGTGTCGCCGAACATATCGAAGGCTACTTGTCCGGTTTTGCCATCGGCACCTGGCATCCGTTTGTTATTGAGGACGGCAGCGGAACAATTGTAGGGCGGGCAAACTTGAAAGACATAAACCCATCGACTGGTTGTGCGGAGGTGGGCTATCGGATCGGTCGCGACGCGTGCGGGCAGGGCCTGGCGACACAGGCGCTCAGGCATCTGATCGAGCAAGCGCAGGCGCGTTGGCAACTGACGCAACTGGTGGCTTATGTATTCAAGGAAAATGTGGGCTCAAAAAAAGTACTGTCCCGGTGCGGATTCGTGCTTGAACAACCCCGCAGTAACGAAGAACCGGAAGTCGAATGCCGATTCGTCCGCGCGCTTGTTCCAGACACTAATGCACAGTGATCGCCCAGGTGATGAACCCTGCAATGGACGTTGTACAGGTCAAGGCGATAAGAAAAAGAACGTCGACCAGTTTTTCCAGGAAATGATTGCGGTTCACGTTGCTGGTACGCAGCGCCCAGTAGGATAGAAGTGTCGTAATCAGATACAGGATGGCGTTCATCGCAAGAAAATCATCACCCAGGGAGTCTTCACTTCTCAGCGTGGTAACCACCTGGAAAATACCGATGACCGTAATGCATACGCCCACCATGGCCGCCGAAGCGGTAAGGACATGCGCAGATATCGTGCTCGGGTTTTTCGCGAGCGTGCTCGCTCCTACTGGAATCGCGGCAAACGCATTTACAGCGATCTTGCCCGGGCCCCTGTAGGAGCAAGCTTGCTCGCGATGGTCGTCAACGATGACGCAGGAAACCTGATGCCCCGCGGCGCTTGGTCCAATGGCTGGAGGATAAGTTGGATTGGCACGCGTGCCCCGGAGTTTCATACGCGAACCGCGCAATGCAATCCTCAGAAATCAAAGCGGTTCGTTGCTGGCAAAGGTCAGATCGACCAACCGTACGCTGTCGCGTCCGCCACGCTTGGACTGGTAGAGCGCCGCATCGCCTTGCTCGATCAATGCCGCGAGGCTGGCTGGTGGATGGTCGAACAGGTTGGCGCCGATGCTCAGGGTTACCGCTTGCGGTGTGGCGAACGCTTGCGCGGCAGCGTGGTGGAACTGCTCACGCAGCGCGCTGCCCAGCCCGACGATTTGCTCATGCGATGCGTTGCCCAGCAGGATCACGAATTCATCACCGCCCAGCCGCGCCGCCAGTGCGCCTTCAGGCAGGACCGAACGGATCATCTCGCTCAGTGTGACGAGCAGGCGGTCGCCAGCCATATGGCCATAGAGGTCGTTGACCTGTTTGAAATTGTCGATATCGATCAACAGCAAGGCACCGGGTCTTGCCGTGGAGACGTTATCGAGCAGGCGCGCTGCTCGCACTTCTAGGGCGCGGCGGTTGTACAGGGCGGTCAACGGATCACGGGCGGCCAGCCGGGCGATGCGTTTCTCACGCCTGTAGCGTTCGGTACCGGTCATGGACAGGGCGATCAGCATGATCGCCATCGCGCCTTCGACCAGGGAAATCTGAATGATCTCGCCACGAAACGCGGCAAGGTCGATCAGCGTGCCGGGAACGATGGCGGTAATTGACTTGGCAAGATAGAACAACCCATGGGCCAACAGCACATAGCGCAGTTGCACCGCCCCCACGCTCAACGACTTGCCATGGGGACGCAAAAGGAAACTGGCCCTGAGTGTCACCAGGGCGACCAGCAGCGAATTGGCCAGCAGCATGGCCTTCGACCACGACGGCTCGTCCGGCAACAACAGCAAGGCCACCCAGGCGACGAAGATCAGGTACCAGGCACGCGACAGCCGCGTCTGCGTGAAGCGCGCGACGCCCAGCAGAAAACACCAGTGGGCCACCACCAGCAGGCCATTGGCGAACCAGATGCCAACCAGCAAAAGGCCGGCCCCGCGCAGCAAGGCGAGGGTCGACCCCAGGGTGATGGTGGCGAAACCCGCGCTCCAGAACAGCAGCGAGGGTTCGCGAATGCTCCGCCATTCGATCGCCAGGTACAGCGCGGCGGCGGCTGCGAGGGCGGTCGAAATCGTCAACATCGTGGGAGGGTCGAGCGCCATAACCTGTAGAACCTTTCTGATCTGCGGTGAAAGGCGTGATTGTAAAGGCTGGGGCGGTTTTTCGCAGATTTCAGCGCATTGAAAAGTGAAGCCAGATCAGCGCGCCTGCCAATCGCGCATCCATTGCAACCCCTCGCTGGTGTTGCCGCGCGGCCGGTACTCGCAACCCACCCAACCGTTGTAGCCCAGTTGGTCGATGAGCTCGAACAGGTAGGGATAATTCAACTCGTTGTGCAGGTCCGGTTCGTGACGATCCGGCACTCCCGCGATCTGGATATGGCCGATGCCGGCGAAATCCCGGCGCAGCTTCGTCGCCACGTCCCCCTCTACGATCTGACAATGGTAGATGTCGAACTGGACCTTGAGATTGGCCATGCCGACAGCTTTGCAGACGGCCTGGGCCTGATCCTGCTGGTTGAGGAAAAACCCCGGCATGTCGCGGGTGTTGATCGGCTCCAGCAACACAGTGACGCCGACCTTGGCCGCTTGCGTCGCCGCGTGGCTGAGGTTTTCCAGGTAAGTCGCGTGGTGTCGGGCACGGGCTGCTTCGCTCGCCAGCAGCCCGGCCATGACGTGGATGCGGTCATTGCCCAGGATCGCGGCATATTCCAGGGCCTGGTCGAAACCTTCGCGAAACTCCGCTTCACGGCCAGGCAAGGAGACGACGCCTCTTTCGCCTGCCGCCCAATTGCCGGGCGGGGCGTTGAACAGGGCCTGGACCAGGCCGTTGTCGTCCAGCCGCTGTTTAAGTTGTTGCGCGCTGTAGTCGTAGGGGAACAGGTATTCCACCGCCTGGAATCCATCGGCAGCGGCCGCGGCGAAGCGGTCGAGAAAATCGTGTTCCGGGTAGAGCATGCTGAGGTTGGCAGCGAAACGAGGCATGGTGACTCCTGAAATTAAAATACCAGCGTAGGTTCAGTTAAGCGAAAAAGTCCTTGTAGATGCGTAATGCTGTTCACTTTAAGTTGGGTGCTGCAGGCGCATATTTGGATTGGGTGTATATCCATTGCTGCGGTAACGGCCACCTAGGGTTTCGCCCATGCGGCGAGTCACCTGGAAAACCTGTAGGAGTCAGCGGTGCGGCGATCCGACTTGCCGGCGAAGGCGTCCTGACGGCCAATGCGGATTTTGTTGACTGCGTACATATCCATTCCTGCGGTAACGGCCACCTATGGTTTCGCCCTTACGGCGAGTCACTTGGAAAAGCCCCAAGTAACCAAGGGCTCTTGCCCCTGACGTTCGGTGCCTCGCTAGGGCTCGGCATGCCCTCGCTCCGGTCCTGCTCCGTGGGTCGCCGCGATGGGCCATCCATGGCCCTGCGCGGCTAAACCGGCATCCATGCCGGTTTACCCACTGCGCAGAACCTCCACTCGGCCTCTCGATGTGGCAAGAAAATCAAAAGCCAAATCAACAGCCAAAGCGAGGCGGCCTGACAGCCGACCTGATCGGGAGCCCTACGCAATTCCCTGTAGGAGCCAGGCTTGCCGGCGAACCAGGCGCTGCGGTGTGTCTGTTGTACCGCGTTATCGTTCTTCGCCGGCAAGCCTGGCTCCTACAGGGGATTTGAGGGGACATCCGGAAAAGATCAGGTCGGCTGTCAGGCCGCCTCGCTTTGGCTTTGGATTTGGCGCCCCGTTAACCACGATGGCCGAACGCAGGTATTGCGCAGTGGGTAAACCGGCATGGATGCCGGTTTAGCCGCGCTGGGCCATGGATGGCCCATCGCGGCGACCCACGGAGCAATGCCGGAGTGAGGACATGCCGAGCCCTGGCGAGGCACCGAGTGGTGGGGCAAAGCCTTTTGCTTACTTTTTGCTGGGCCGGCACTCCGGCGTTTGGAAAAGTGAGTCGCTGTAAGAGCGAAACCGCCAGCCGCCATCACCGAACAAACGGATAAGCTCCCAATCCAATCCAATCCAATCCATACATATAACGTCAAGCTTAAGTAAACAGCATTGCTTGTAGGAGCGAGCCTGCTCGCGAAAAGCCTGAGAGCGCTGCAGGGTGTCAGGCTTCCAGCGTTATCGTTGTCGTCCATCGCGAGCAGGCTCGCTCCTACAAATGCATTTAGCGCAAGGCCCGGGGGGTTACCACTGCACGCCAAAAACTTCGCGCAGCTCATCCAGCGCGGCCTGGTCGAGCGGGGCCGGCTTGGGGTTGCTCATCAGCCACAGGCGTGCGGTTTCTTCCAGCTCTTCCAGGGCATAACTGGCCTTCGACACCGAGCTTTCCCACACCACCGGACCCAGGCGTTCGAGCATCACCCCGCGCACGCTGTTGGCCAGTTGCGCCACCCGCTCGGCTACCTTCGGCGAGCCGGGACGTTCATAGCCGATCAACGGGATATGCCCGACCTTCATCACCTGATAGGGCGTCAGCGGCGGCAGGATGTCATCCTGCTGCCAGACCCCGGCCAGCGTCAACGCCACCAAATGCGTGGAATGGGTATGGACCACGCCGCCGACACCCGGGTTGCGATCATAGACCTCACGGTGCAAGCCCAGGGTCTTCGACGGTTTGTCGCCGCTGACCCATTCCCCGGCCAGGTTGACCTTGGAAATGGCGGCCGGGTCCAGACGGCCCAGGCAGGCGTCCGTGGGTGTGATCAACCAGCCATCGTCGAGCCGGGCGCTGATGTTGCCGGCACTGCCTACCGTGTAGCCACGGCTGTACAACTGGCTGCCGACGTCACAGATTTCTTCGCGCAGGGCGTTTTCGTTGCTCATGCTTGAACTCCCGCCAGGTGTTTCAGAGCCTTGGCGAAGAAGTCAGGGCCACCGAAGTTGCCAGACTTGAGTGCCAGGGCCAGTGGTTCGCCGGGCGTGCTGACGCAAGCGGGCACCCCCGGATCAATTTGCGCACCGATCTGCAACAGCTGGATATCCAGGGCTTGCACCACGGCCCCGGAGGTTTCTCCCCCGGCGACCACAAAGCGCCGTATCCCGGCCTGGTGTAGCCCGCTGGCTATCCGGCCCATGGCCTGCTCGACCATATTCCCCGCGCGCTCGGTACCCAGTTCACGTTGTACGGCCTTGACCTCATCCGGGGAGCTGGTGGCGTAGATCAGTACCGTTTCCGCCGTGTCAGCGACGAAGGCCAGTGCCTGTTCGATGACCGGCGCTCCCGCCGCCAAGGCCAAAGGGTCGATCCGAAAGGCTGGGCGACCGGCCTGCAGCCAGCTCGCCACTTGCCCATTGGTGGCTTGCGAAGCGCTGCCCGCGAGCACCACTTCGCCGCCGTCGACTTTTGGTACCAGGGTGGCGTCCAGCTCGCGAAGTTTGCCAGCCCGTCGGAAGTTATCCGGCAAGCCCAGCGCCAGCCCTGAACCACCCGTCAGTAGCGCAAGACCGGCGCAAGCTTCGCCCAGCAGATGCAGGTCGGCATCGGTCACCGCATCTGCGATCGCCATGCGCACACCCTCGGCGCGAAGCTGCGTGATGCGCGTGCGAATGCTCTCCACGCCTTTGGACACCGTGTCATGGCGCAGCAGGCCGACTTTGCCCTGACTCTGCGCTTGCAGCACCCGAACAAGGTTCGCGTCTGTCATCGGTGTCAGCGGGTGATGCTGCATGCCCGACTCGCTGAGCAACTGGTCCTGCACGAACAAATGCCCACGAAAGACCGTGCGCCCGTTCTCCGGGAAGGCGGGGCAGGCCAGGGTGAAATCACTGTCCAGCGCTTCCAGCAAGGCTTCGCTCACCGGGCCGATGTTGCCGTCAGCGGTCGAGTCGAACGTCGAGCAGTACTTGAAGAAAATCTGTTCGCAGCCACGTTCGCGCAGCCAGCGCAGCGCTTCGAGCGACGCCTCAACGGCGTCGGCGGCCGGCACGGTGCGAGACTTCAGGGCGATGACGATCGCATCGGCGTCGAGGTGTTCGGCAACCTCGGTGCCGGGTATGCCGATGCTTTGCACGGTGCGCATGCCGCCGCGCACCAGCATGTTGGCAAGGTCCGTGGCACCGGTGAAATCGTCAGCGATGCAGCCCAGCAGAGGGCGGGCAGGGGCATTCAACATGTCGGGTTCCTCATCCGGGCAGATAATCAGTCATGTACTGCTTGATCACAGCGCGGAAATCTTCATCTGCGGTGAAGCCCAGGTCCCGGGAATAGGTGGCACAAAAGGACCCCGGCCACGAACCGACGATGCGCTCGATCGCCGGATTGCGCTCCAGGCTGATCCGCGCGGCCACTTCCGTACCAGCGACCTCGCGCAGGGCATCGATCATCTGTTCGACGGTAATCGACAGGCCCGGCATGTTGATCACCCGACCCTCGGTCATCTGCTCGCCGGCCAGCTCATGACCATGGATCAGGTTGGCGATCGCCTGCGCTGGCGACATCAGCCAGAGCCGCGTATCGAGGGGCACCGGACACACGCTGGGCTGGCCGTTGAGCGGTTCGCGGATGATCCCGCTGGCGAAGCTGGAAGCGGCCAGGTTGGGTTTGCCCGGGCGCACCACGATGGTCGGCATGCGCAGGCTGCGGCCATCGACAAAACCGCGTCGGCTGTAGTCGGCGAGTAGCAGGTCGTTCATGGCTTTTTGCGTGCCATAGGAACTCTGCGGTGCCCACACCTGATCATCGCGCACGCGTTCCGGCAGTTGCCCGCCGAATACCGCGACGGAGCTGGTCATCACCCATTTTGGGCAGGTACCGAGCAAGCGAATGCGTTCGAGCATGTTCTGGGTCGCGGTGAAGTTGATGCGCATGCCCAGTTCGAAGTCGGCCTCCGCCTGGCTGGAAACCACCGCAGCCAAATGGAAGATGCTGTCGGTGCTGGCGTCGATCAGGCTGTCCAGCACTTCAGGGTTGGCGATATCGCCACACACCACCGTTACCCGCGGATCATCGATGCCCTCGAGCGCGACCCTGTCGAAGGCGACGATTTGCCCGATGGGCTGGGGCTGGCCTGCACGGTCGGTCAGCGAGCCGCGCAGCAGCAGGGCTTCGATCAGACGGCGGCCAAGGAAGCCGGCTGCACCGGTCACGAGAATTTTCATGAGTTACTCCAAACGTCAACGGTTGACGAGTTTTCCGGGAATTCGGAAGACCAGCAGGGCGCCGAGGAACAACGCGCTTGCCATCACATACATGCCGATCGTGGTGCTGTGGGTCGTGTCCTTGAGGAAGCCCATCAGGTACGGCGAGACGAAACCCGCGAGGTTGCCCCAGGAGTTGATCAGGGCAATGCCAGCGGCCGCGGCGGTGCCACCGAGGAAGGCGGTAGGCAGGCTCCAGAACAGCGGCAGGGTGCTCATGGCCCCCATGGAACCCAGGGTCAGGCCGATCATCGAAATCGTGAAGTTGTCGCTCCAGGTGGCGGAGATGAACAGGCCGATACCGCCCAGCACCGCGGTCAGCGCCAGGTGCCAGCGACGCTCGCGCAACCGGTCGGCGCTACGCGACACCAGGATCATGGTCATTGCGGCGGCGGCATAAGGAATGGCAGTGAGCATGCCGACCTGCAAGACATCGCTGACACCGGCCTGGCGGATCAGCGTCGGCAACCAGAAGCCCACGGTATAGAAGCCGGCGATCATGCAGAAATAGATCGCCGTCAGCAGCCAGATGCGCGGCTGCAGGAACACCTCTTTGAGGCTGTGGGTTTGATGGCCTGCAGTTTCGGCGTCGATGCGGGTTTGCAGCAGGGTTTTCTCTTCCCGGGTGAGCCAGCCGGCACTGGAGATGCGGTCGCTGAGGCAGAAGATCACCAGGATACCGACGGCGATCGAAGGCAACCCTTCGAGAAAGAACAGCCATTGCCAGCCAGCAAACCCGTGGTCACCGTTGAAGGCGCTCATGATCCAGCCGGACAGGGGCGCACCGATCAGTCCCGAGAGCGGCACTGCCGTGGCGAACAGGGCGTACATCTTGCCGCGGCGATGGGTCGGGAACCAGTAGGACAGGTAGAGGATGACACCCGGGTAGAACCCGGCCTCGGCGATGCCCAGCAGGAAGCGCATGATGTAGAAGGACATCGGCGTACTGACCAGGGCCATGGCCGAGGAGATGATGCCCCAGGTGATCATGATGCGTGCGATCCACAACCGCGCACCGACGCGATGCAGGATCAGGTTGCTGGGAATTTCCACGAGGAAGTAGGCAATGAAGAAGATCCCTGCGCCGAGACCGTACACGGCTTCGGAAAACTGCAGATCGTCGGACATCTGCAGTTTGGCGAAACCCACGTTCACCCGATCCAGATAGGCGACGAGGTAGCACAGCAGTAACAGCGGCAGGATACGCCACGCGGCTTTGCGATACGCAAGGTCCTCGAAGCGATCGGCGGGCGCGATGGCACCGGTTTGAATCACTGATTCAGTCATGTGTTTCCCCCATCCTTATTTTTGTAGTGGGTGACGTTGTTTTTGTCGGATTTACATGAGCAGCGGTTTTTTATCATAATACGTCATACGAATTCAAGGCGTAGAATCCAAAGAGGACGACGGGTCTAAAATGCAGTACCGTTCACCGATTTGAGCCCAGAGATGCCTATGCCCACTCCTGACAAATCCCCCTGTTCCGCCGAGGCACTGGCCGTTCTGAAGGACTCCGCCAAGGGCACGCTGTCCGATCAGGTGACGGCGGCCCTGAAGGCCTATATCGCCAACGGCGAAGTACTGCCGGGTGCTCGCCTGCCCACTGAGCCCGTGCTCTCGGAGCGTTTCGGGGTGAGCAGGACGGTCATCCGCGAGGCGATCTCGCGCCTGAAGTCAGCCGGCCTGGTCGAGGTCCGCCAAGGCAGCGGCACCGTCGTCAGCGAAGGTGCGCACATCAAGGCGTTCACCATCGACCTGGACGTCAGCGGGTCGATCGAGGCGGTATTGCGGGTCACCGAACTGCGTCGCGGTATCGAAGGAGAGGCGGCGGCACTGGCGGCACAGCGGCATTCGCCGGCGCAACTGGAGGCCATCCACCAGGCGCTCAAGGCCATCGATGCCGCCGAGCAGGCGGGGCGCGATGGCGTCGAGGAAGACCTGGCGTTCCATCACTCCATTTCCAGGGCAACGGGCAATCCGCTGTACCCGTCACTGCACGAGTTCATCGCGCAGTACATCAAGGAAGCGATCCGCATCACCCGCTCCAATGAAGAGCGTCGCCACGACCTGGCCAGGACGGTGCATGTCGAACACTCCGCCGTGTACGAGGCCATCGCCGCACGAGACCCCGAAGGCGCGCGCCATGCCGCGCTCAACCACATCAACAATGCGGTCGAGCGGCTCAAGAGTGCCGATCCCGCGTTCTGGCAGAATCCGGGGGCGAGAACCTCCTAGCCTGATCTGTAACGGCCCGGATTACCGGCGAAGGCTGCGTAGAATGTTGCGCTGACCTTTCGGCCCTCTTCGCCGGCAAGCCTGGCTCCTTCGGTGTTTGTTTGCACCGGGCGAGGCGTCGTGATCACCACTGGCCTGTAGGAGCCCGGCTTGCCGGCGAAGGCGACCTCGAATATTGCATTTACCTGTCTGGCCTCATCGCTGGCAAGCCAGCTCCTACAAAATCTGCGCAGGGCGTTGACTCATGGGTGCCGGATTTCCTGCCAATGTCTTACAGCAGGCTCCACGACACCCCGACATACACCCCCAAACCTTCACCCGGCGTCGACCGCGCCGCGTCCAACCCTTTATCGTCGTAGCCCGGCGTGACAGTGGCGGCGTAGTGCTTGTCGGTCAGGTTGCGCATGTCCACCCAGGTCTGCCAGTCACCCTTGGGCGCGTTGTAGCCCAGGGTCGCGCCGAACAGTGCGTAGGGATCGGCGTAGTAGCTGTTGGCGTAATCGACCGCGACCTTGGACACCCATTGCGTGTTGAGCGCGGCGAAGAAGCCCTGGGGCCAGTCGTAGCGCAGTTCGCCCTGGTAGTAGTGCATCGGCAGGCCTGGCAGGCGGTTGTCGCCGAAGCGCTCGTCGTCCTGGTAATGGAAGTCACTGAAGGTGTAGCTCTGGCGCAGGCTCAGTTGACCGCCATCGTTACCCGACCACAGGTTGCTCGACAGGCTGGCTTCCACGCCCTGGTGCACGGTAGGGCTGGCATTGAGTTCGTAGGGCGTGGTGGCGTTGGCATCCGGTAACACCGAGAGCAATTCGTGGCGTACCTGGGCGTAGTACCAGGCCAGGCTCCATTGGCCCATCGCGCTGTCGCCGCGCCCGCCCAGTTCCAGGGTGGTCGCGGTCTGGTTTTGCAGCTCTATCGGGTCGCGCTGGGTGCCGGTAGCAGGGCCGCTGCCTTCGGGGAAGCGGATGTTGGAGCTGTAGATCAGCGACCAGGGGTGCGGTGCCTCGACCGAGCGGCTGAGGTTGCCGAACAGTTGCAGGTCGGGTGTCAGTTGGTAGCGCAGGCCCACGCGAGGAGCATAGTCCCAGTCGCCCTGACTGGTCTTGCCACCGCCTTGCGGGTAAGTCACGGCGCTTTCCCGGCGGGTGTAGATGGCGGCCAGGCCAGTGGTCAGCCACAGGTCGTCGGCGATCTCCAGGTCATTGCCCATGTGCAGGACGCTGTCCGATCCCTGGTAGGTGAAGTTGCGCATGGGCGTGCCCGGCGCATAACCGGCCGTGTTGCCGGTGGGGATGCGCACCTGTTCGCTGGCGCCGGCGTTGGGCAGGTGCTTGGTCACGCGCAGGCCCAGCGTGCTTTGGCTCTGCAGGCCCCAGAGGGTGTCGCGACGCTTGTAGTCGAGGGTGCCGCTGACATCCGTGTAGGCCACTTTCAGGCGGTTGGGACCTTCGCGCAAGTCCATGGGGTAGTCATGGTAGGCAAGGCCGGCCTGGATGCTCGAATCGTCATCGATGAACCAGGTGGTCTTGTTGCCGATAAAGGTGCTGCCCGGCTGTTCGCGGCGATCGTCGCGCGCCACGTAGGCGGGGTTGGCCGCGCGCGGGTCGTGCTCGATGGAGTGTTTGGTGACCCGGCCGGCGAGGTCGTTGTCGGTCTGGCGGTAGCGCAGGTAGAAGCGCGTTTCCAGGTTCGGGTTGAAGCGATAGCCGAAGTTGGCGATGACGCCCTGGCTCTCGCTGGCGGTGTGATCCTGGTAGCCGTCCGCGCGGGCGTCGGTCAGGGCCAGGTAGTAGTCGAAGTCGCCCAGCACCTGCCCGGAGCTGACCTGGCGTTGCTGATAACCGTGGCTGCCCGTGGCATAGCGCACCTGCAAGCGCGGTGCGTTGTAGCCGGTATGGCTGACGTAATCGATGGCTCCGCCCAATGCCAGGGCACTGCGGTCGAAACCGTTGGCGCCGCGCAGCACCTCCACATGGTCAAGCCATAGCGGCTCCAGCAGCTCATAGGGCGTGCCGCCGGGACCGGTCAGCGGCAGGCCGTCGAGCATGGCGTACAGGCCCGAGGCATGGGCGCCCGGCGCACGGTTGATGCCCGATCCGCGTATCGAGATCTTCACGCCTTCATTGCCCGCCGACTGGGCATAGATGCCTGGCTGATAAGCCAGCACATCCTGATTGCTCGCTACCCGGCCCTGCAGGGGGCGGCGCATGTCGACCACGTTGGTGCCGCCGGGTACCTGGTCGAGCCGCGCCTTGGCGTCCTCGATCCCCTGGTCCTCGTCACTCGGGTTGTCGGCCCCGATCAGCACTTGCCCCAACTCCAGTCCCTGGCCCTGGGCGATCGCCGGACAGACGAGGGCCAGGCCGAGCAACGCGGCGGACAGGGATTGGGGCGAGGGCATTGGGAAAACTCCAGACAGGGGGAAACGGGCAGTGAAGTCTGCGACGCATGAAAGAACGAACGGAGCACATGATGATTTTGCTGTTGCGCCAGGAACAGGCTTATCGGCAGGGGCGAGCCTGGCGTGAAATGGTGACCGTCCATGTCGTCGCGCTGCGGGAGGGCGCCTACTGTCGAACAGGCGCAAGGTTCACTGTAGGAGCGAGCATGCTCGCGATGGTCGTGAACGATAACGCGTTGAACCAGATGCCCCGCGGCGCACTCTGGTTTTTCGCGAGCATGCTCGCTCCTACAGGTAGGCAGTCGCGGTTGTTTCAGCGTTTGTTCAACGCTGCTTCCGCCGCCGCGATTTCAGCCTGGCGCTTGAGGATCACGTCGCCCACCGGCGGTCCCTGGAAGCGTCGCGCTTCGAAACCGAACCAGACGATGGCCGTCAACACCAGGAAGCCGATGGTGATGTACAACGCCCAGTCGTTCGGTGGCTGGATGCCGATGACGAAAATGATCACCATCGACACGACGGAGAGCAGGGCGAACACCGTGTACCAGAAGCGCCCGATGTTCCACGGCCCCATGGTCGGCCATTTCGAGGTGCCGTAGGCAAACAGGCCCAGCACGATGGGAATGATGAAGGAGAAGAACAGGAAGATCACTGTGCAGGAGACCACGATGGTGTAGACCGGTGTTTCGCCGATCGATATCACCGACGATCCCCAGACGAACAGCACCGCCAGTGTGGCACCGGTCCAAATGGCTGCCACCGGACTGCGAAAGGTTGGCGAAACCGAGGCCAGGGCTTTGGAGCAAGGCAGGCCGCCGTCGCGGGAAAACGCGAAGATCATGCGTGAAACCGAGGTCACGGTCGCCAGGCCACAGAGCACCTGCGAGATGAAAATCGCCACGTACAAGCCGTCCTTGAGCAGCGGGTTAACTTGGGTATTCATGGCCCAGAAGAACACGCTCCAGCCTTGCTTGGCTGCTTCGTCCATGCTCGGCAACATCAGCACGAATGCGCTGAGCATCACCCAGCCGAACAGCAGCGACCAGACCACCGACATGACCATTCCCCGCGGCACCGACATGGCCGCATTGCGGGTTTCCTCCGAGGTGTGGGCAGAGGCGTCGTAGCCAGTGATGGTGTAGATCGGCAGCAGCAGGCCGAGCATGAAGACCCAGCCGTTGGAGACTTCCGGCCAGACGCCGCCACCCGCCGCGCCAGAGTAGTTGCCGAAGGTCACCAGCCGGGAGAACTCGTAGCTGGGGGCTGATATCAGGCAGACGATGGTCAGCGCCAGTGCGGTGGCGAAGATCAGGTAGCCGGAGAAATCGGTGAGCCTGGCGGTCAGGCCGATCCCCAGGTGATTGCACAGGGCCTGGAGACCGGTGAGGATCGCCAGGAAAATCACCCGGGTCGTGGTGGTGTCTTCCATGCCCAGCGTGGGGCCAAAGGCACCGAAAAAGAAGTAATAGGTGCCGACGTTGATCGCCCCGAGCACCGTGACCAGCCCCAGCAGGTTGAACCAGGCCGTGAGCCAGCCGGTAAAACGGTTGCCGAGGATCGAGCCCCAGTGATACAGGCCGCCTGCGGTGGGGTAGGCCGAGGAAATCTGCGCCATGGCCAGGGCGAACACGCCGGAAATCAGGCAACCAATCGGCCAGCCGATACCGATCGACGCGCCGCCGGCGCCCGAGGTGCCCTGGGCCAGTGAGTTGATGCCACCGGAAAGGATGCAGATGATCGAAAAGGAAATCGCAAAGTTGGAGAAAACCCCCATTCGTCGCGACAACTGCTGGGCGTAGCCCATGCTGTGCAGCACCTTGACGTCATCGTCGTGCGCGTCGGTGCCGGGCTGGCTTGCTGGGTTCATTGTCGTGTGCCCCTTCAGGTTTTGATACGCAGCCATCCGGCGCTCCGGATGGATTGGCTTTCAACCCCTTGTCGTACTGCTCCTGTTTCCTATCGGTGAAACCTGCCAGCTTTTGTGTAGGAGCGAGCCTGCTCGCGATGGAGGTTAACGATTACTCGGGGCGTCAGGTTCCCCGCGTTATCGTTGAGGTTCATCGCGAGCAGGCTCGCTCCCACAGTCAGGTTCCCCGCGTAATCGTTGGCGTCCATCGCGAGCGTGCTCGCTCCTACAGAAGGCGGCCGTGGAGGGCCGCCTGGAAAATTTCCGCTACACCGGCCCGGGTCAAGGGCAGCGGGTTGCCGCCGGCCGACGGGTCGACCACCGCCATGTCGGCGATCAGGTCGGCTTGCTGGTCATCCACCCCCAGCTCGAACAGCGTATGTGGCACGGCGATGTCCTTGCGCAATTTGAGGATGAAGGCCAGGAAGCTGTCGAAGCCCGGGGAGGGCAGGTGCAGGTACGCCGCCAGGCGTGTGATGCGTTCCTCGATGGCCGGACGATTGAACTTCAGCACGTAGGGCATCAGGGTGGCGTTGGTCATGCCGTGGTGGGTGTCATACAGGGCGCCGATCGGATGCGCGAGGGCGTGCATCCCGCCCAGGCCTTTCTGAAACGCCGTGGCACCCATCGCCGCCGCCGCCAGCATTTGCCCGCGTGCATCGAGGTCCGAAGGGGTGTGGACGGCACGCACCAGGGCATTGCTCACCAGGCGCATGCCTTCGACCGCAATGCCATCGGCCATGGGGTGGAAACCAGGGGCGCAGTAGGACTCCAGGCAGTGCGCCAAGGCGTCCATGCCCGTGCCGGCAGTGACTTTGGCCGGCATGCCGACGGTCAGGGCGGGATCGCTGATGACCACGCGCGGCATCATTTTCGGGTGGAAGATGATGCGCTTGGTGTGGGTGCGATCGTCGATGATCACCGCGGCGCGCCCCACTTCCGAGCCCGTACCCGCGGTGGTCGGCACCGCGATGACCGGGGCAATGCGGCTTTCATCGGCGCGGGTCCAGTAGTCGCCGATGTCTTCGAAATCCCAGACCGGGCGGGTCTGGCCACTCATGAAGGCGATGAGCTTGCCCATGTCCAGGCCGCTGCCTCCGCCAAAGGCCACCACGCCATCGTGGTTGCCCGCGCGCCAGGCGTCGAGCCCGCCTGCCAGGTTGGCTTCGACCGGGTTGGGCTTGAGGTCGCAGAACAGCGCGGCGCCCAGCCCTGCATCGCGCAAGGCGTCCAGCGCAGCCGTGGTGATCGACGCACGCCCCAGGCCGCTGTCGGTGACCAGCAGCGGGCGTTGAATACCCTGGCTGCGACAGACCTCGGCCAGTTCCGCGATGCGGCCGACACCGAAGCGGATGCTCGTGGGGTAGTTCCAGTTTCCAGTCAGGCTCATGGCTCAGATCTCGTGGCGCAGATGGAAGGATTTGGCGCGGGTCAGGTGTTCGTATCCCAAGCGGGAAAGGGTCACGCCGCGCCCACTGTTCTTGACCCCGGTCCAGGCCAGGGCCGGGTCCAGGTAGTCGCAGCGATTCATGAACAGGGTGCCGGTTTCGATCTGCTCGCCCAGGCGTTCGGCGGCGGCCAGGTCCCGGGTCCATATGGACGCGCTGAGCCCGAACTCACTGTCGTTCATCAAGGCGACGGCCTCGTCGTCGCCGACAACTGGCATGATGCCGACCACTGGCCCGAAGCTTTCATCGCGCATCACCGACATCTGATGGTTCACATCCACCAGCACTTGCGGGGCCAGATAGGCACTGCCGGGCACATCGGCGGCGAAGGCTTGCGCGTCGATCAGCGCCGTGGCGCCCTCACTCAATGCCTCGGCGATCTGCCCGCGCACGAAATCGGCCGCTTGTGGATTCACCATCGGTCCGAGGGTGGTGGCGGGGTCCAATGGATTGCCCAGCACGTACTGGCGGGTCAATTCGGCGAAACGCTGGATGAAGGCCGGATAGATTGCCTGATCGACATAGATGCGCTCCACGGCGCAACAACTTTGTCCCGAGTTGAAGAAGCTGCCGTCCACCAGGTTTTCCACCGCGTGTTCGAGGTCGGCATCGGCCCGAACGTAGGCAGGGTCCTTGCCGCCGAGCTCCAGGCCGGTGCCAATGAAGCCTGTGAGTGTCGCCTGCTGGACGATCTTGCCGGCCTCCACCGAGCCGGTGAAATTCACCTGCTGTATGTCGCCGGAGACGATGGCCAGCGCAGTCGAGGTGTGGTCAAGCACCAGGTTCTGGAACAACCCTTCAGGCAGATGCGCCCGACGAAAAGCTTCGGCGAAACGCTCACCCACCAGCAGGGTTTGCGAAGCGTGTTTAAGGATGACGCTGTTGCCAGCCATCAGCGCCGGAATGACCGAGTTGACTGCCGTCAAGTAAGGGTAATTCCACGGGGCGATCACCAGCACCGTGCCCAGCGGTTCGCGCTTGATATAGCGCTTGAAACCCGCGACAGGCGCGGGCTCCAGCGCTGCCAGAGCGTCAGGCGCAATGGCGATCATGTGCCGCGCACGTTCTTCGAAACCACGCAGTTCGCCGGCGCCGAAACGCACTGGTCGACCCATCTGCCAGGCCAGTTCCGGGATAATGTCATCCTTCATGGCCAGCATTGCGTCCACCGCTGCGCTGCAAATGCCCGCGCGTTCGTTCAGTGGCCGGCGTTTCCACTGCGCCTGGGCATCGGCCGCCGCCGCCAGTGCCCGATAGAGCTGGCCGGTATCGGCGCAGGGACGTTCAGCATAAACCCGGCCATCGACCGGGGAGATGAGTTGAATCGTCTTGGTCATGGCAATCTCAATAGCGCTCGAAACCGCGCTGCAGTTCCCAATCGGTAATCCGCCGGTCGTACTCCTTCTGTTCCCATTCGGCGGTGTGCACGTAGTGATCGATGACCTCGTCACCGAAGGCCTCGCGCAACATGCTCGACTTCTGCAATGCGGCACTGGCCTCACGCAAAGTCTTGGAGACCTCGGGCAAATGCTCGTCTACGTAGGCATCGCCCTCGAAGGGCGCGGCGAGCTCGAGCTTTTCATCGATGCCCGCCAGCCCGGCAGCGATCAAGGCGGCGAAGGCCAGGTAAGGATTGAGATCGGCACCGCCAATGCGACATTCGATTCGGATCGATTTGCTGCCCTCGGCGCACAAGCGAAAGCCCGCGGTGCGATTGTCCCGGCTCCACACCGCGCGGGTAGGAGCGAAGGTGCCGGCCTGGAAGCGCTTGTAGGAGTTGATGTAGGGCGCGAGAAAGCAGGTGATGTCGTTGGCGTACTTGAGCTGACCGGCCACCCAGGAACGCATTAGCTTGGACATGCCGAACTCGGCCTTGGCATCGAAGAACAGCGGCTTCTTGGCGTTCTTGTCCCACAGCGAATTGTGGATGTGGCTGCTGGAGCCGGCGGCGTCATAGCGCCACTTGGCCATGAAGGTGATCGCCTTGCCCTGCAGTTGAGCGATCTCCTTGCACGCATGCTTGATGATGACGTGATGGTCGGCCATGGTCATCGCGTCGGCGTAACGGATGTTGATTTCTTCCTGGCCCGGGCCCCATTCACCCTTGGAGTTTTCCACGGGAATGCCGCTGGCCTGCAGATGCTTGCGAATTGCCCGCAGCACCGGCTCTTCGCGAGTGGTCTGCAGGATGTTGTAATCCTCGATGTAGTGCCCGGCGGTTTTCGGCTTGTGGTAGTTGCGCTTGTGGATGGCCTCGTAGCTCTCGTCGAACAGGTAGAACTCCAGTTCGGAAGCGAACATGCCGGTGTAGCCGCGCTCACGCAGGCGCTCGACCTGTTTTTTCAGGATCGCCCGCGGGCTGTGGGGCAGGTCTTCTCGATGGTGATGGTCCAGCACGTCACACAGGACCAGCGCCGTGCACTCAAGCCAGGGCACCTTGCGCAAGGTGCGCATGTCGGGCTTGAGCACGAAGTCGCCGTAGCCTTTGCTCCAACTGGCGGCGGCATAGCCCGGCACCGGCTCCATGTCGATGTCGTCGGCCAGCAGGTAATTGCAGCAGTGGGTTTCTTCATGGCCGCTGTCGATGAAAAACTCGACCTGGAAGCGCTTGCCAACCAGGCGCCCCTGCATGTCGACCATGCACACCAGTACGGTATCGATCTCGCCAGAGGCGGCAGCACGCTTGAGTTGGTCAAAACTGAGGAACGGCTCGGTCATCACGGCAATCCTGCGCAAATTGTTTGGGCCTGTCTGAGATAGCTGTTGCAGACGCTCTCCAGATAAAACCAACAACTGCCGCCGCGAGCATCGTAGGCAATAAGCTGACGTAAGCTTAGCCTACTGTCGCTTTTCGCAAGTTTTTGCTGCGCAGGGTTTGTGAGCCTCTACAGTCGTTGAACGGCTACTTTCAAACTTTTGAAGAGGAGGCGAGGCATGCAACGATTTACTGGCGGCTGCCTGTGCGGCAATGTGCGGATTACGGCGTCGGGGCAGCCCTACCGGGTTGGCCTCTGTCATTGCCTCGATTGCCGCAAACACCACGGGGCGCTCTTTCACGCCTCGGCGATCTTCCCTGAGGATGCGGTGACGATCGAGGGCGAAACGCGCGACTACGCCGGGCGCTATTTCTGTCCGCGCTGTGGCTCGTCGGTGTTTGCCCGCAGCGACGACGAAATCGAAGTGAACCTGGGCTCGCTCGATGCCCCTGACCAGTTGCAGCCAACCTATGAAAGCTGGACGGTGCGGCGCGAGTCCTGGTTGCCGGCGTTCCCGCTCGCACGGCACTACAAGCACGATCGAGAGGGCACCGGCCGATGTGACGGCTAAATGATATGGCTTGTAGGAGCGAGCATGCTCGCGATGAACGTCAACGATAACGCTGGCAACCTGACACCCAGCGGTGCTCTCAGGTTCATCGCGAGCATGCTCGCTCCTACAGAAGATCAGCGTGTCGTCCTGTCCGTTAGGCGATATCTCCTGGCTTGTTAGCGTTAGCCGGCAATCAGGGCGCGCGCTATTGTGGTCGCACGTTCCCGGCCGCCTGGATGACCCTGATGACTCGCCCCCGTTTCTTGCCCGACAACTTCACCCTGACCCTGGTCGGCGTGGTCCTTCTCGCCAGCCTCCTGCCCGCCAGTGGCCAGGTGGCCGTGGGCTTTGGCTGGTTGACCAATAGCGCTATCGCGCTGCTGTTTTTCCTGCACGGCGCAAAGCTGTCCCGCGAGTCGATCATTGCCGGCGCCGGCCACTGGCGCTTGCACTTGCTGGTGTTTGGCCTGACGTTCGTCCTGTTCCCGCTGCTCGGCCTGGCGCTCAAGCCTGTGCTGTCGCCGATGATCGGCGCCGACCTGTACATGGGCATGCTCTACCTCTGCGCGCTGCCAGCCACCGTGCAGTCGGCGATTGCCTTTACCTCGTTGGCGCGAGGCAACATTCCGGCGGCGATTTGCAGTGCGGCAGCGTCCAGCCTGTTCGGGATCTTTCTCACGCCATTGCTGGTGACCTTGCTGCTGGACGTGCATGGCGAGGGCGGCTCGACCCTCGACGCGATCGTGAAAATCAGTGTGCAGTTACTGCTGCCGTTCATTGCCGGGCAGATCGCTCGCCGCTGGATCGGTGCCTGGGTGGCGCGTAACAAGAGCTGGCTTAAATTTGTCGATCAGGGCTCGATCCTGCTGGTGGTGTACGGCGCTTTCAGCGAAGCGGTGATCGAAGGCATCTGGCACCAGATTCCATTGCGCGACCTGGCCGGGCTGGTGGTCGCCTGCTGTGTGGTCTTGGGGTTGGTGTTGCTGGCGTCCACCGTGCTGGGCAAGGCCTTGGGTTTCAACCAGCAAGACCGCATCACCATCCTCTTCTGTGGTTCGAAGAAAAGCCTGGCCACAGGTGTGCCGATGGCCCAGGTGCTGTTCGCCGGCAGCACCATCGGCGTGTTGATCCTGCCGCTGATGCTGTTCCACCAGATTCAGTTGATGGTCTGTGCGGTGCTGGCCCAGCGGTTCGCCAATCGCCCTGAATCGGTGCCTGAATTGATGGCACAGGTCGACCCTTGATGGTAAGTCGCTGTTTTAAAATAAAATAATGATGCAGGGGGGTTCCCAGGCGGCAAGAAAGTTGATAAATTGCCGCCCATTCCTGCAGGGGGCCATCCACGGCTCTCCAGGTAGCAGCTACAGGGGCGTCGCCAAGCGGTAAGGCAGCAGGTTTTGATCCTGCCATGCGTTGGTTCGAATCCAGCCGCCCCTGCCATCTTTTGATCAGCCGCGCTCGTGCATTGCACGAGCGCGGCTGATTGCATTCTGAATATCCTCTCCCCGCAACAAAATACCTTCCCACTGCACAGTGTCTCCTTCGCAGGCTCACGACAGCTCGTTCGCTCGATCCCGTTTGCCCATGATGACGAGTGGATATCTGCAAGAAGCCGATTATGCTTCTAGAAACCTTGCAGCGATGCGAGGCCGTCAGCCTGTGTGCATGCTTTGCGCAATCCGTAATCCGATGACTTCAGCCCTAGGGCCTGGGTGCGGCTATAAGACAGTGGGTACTCCGGCCTATAACAAGAGCAAGACGGAGAAGACTCATGGCCGCAATCGACAACACAACCACGGGCAGCGCGCCCAACCGCGGGATCACCAAGGAGGAGCGCAAGGTCATTTTCGCCTCGTCCCTGGGCACCGTGTTCGAATGGTACGACTTCTATCTCTACGGCTCTCTTGCCGCGATTATCGCCAAGCACTTCTTTGCTGGCGTCAACGAGACAACGTCCTTCATCTTTGCCTTGCTCGCGTTCGCCGCAGGCTTCGCCGTTCGCCCCTTCGGCGCCATCGTGTTCGGCCGTCTGGGCGACATGATCGGGCGCAAGCACACCTTCCTGATCACCATTGTGATCATGGGTATCTCTACCGCCGTCGTGGGCTTTTTGCCCGGTTACGCGACCATTGGCGTGGCGGCACCGATCATCCTGATCACCCTGCGCCTGTTGCAAGGCCTGGCCCTGGGTGGCGAGTATGGCGGCGCAGCGACTTACGTGGCCGAACATGCACCCAAAGGCAAGCGTGGCTACTTCACCTCGTGGATACAGACCACCGCCACCCTCGGCCTGTTCCTTTCGCTCCTGGTGATCCTGGCCTGCCGTACAGTCCTCGGCAACGAAGCATTTGAGGCCTGGGGCTGGCGGATTCCCTTCCTGCTGTCGATCCTGCTGTTGATCATCTCGGTCTACATCCGCCTGCAGCTCAGCGAGTCGCCGGTGTTCTTGAAGATGAAGGCCGAAGGCAAGTCCTCCAAGGCGCCGCTGACTGAATCCTTCGCCCGCTGGGAGAACCTCAAGATAGTGATCATGGCGTTGCTCGGCGGTACCGCCGGCCAGGCCGTCGTCTGGTACACCGGGCAGTTCTACGCGTTGTTCTTCCTGCTGCAAACGCTCAAGATCGACGCGCAGACAGCCAACCTGCTGATTGCCGGTTCGCTGTTGATCGGTACGCCATTTTTTGTCATTTTCGGCAGCCTGTCTGACCGCATCGGACGCAAGGGCATCATCATGGCTGGCTGCATCCTCGCAGCGGTGACCTACTTCCCGATCTTCAATGCGTTGACCCAGTACGGTAATCCCGACGTGTTCGTTGCGCAGGAGAAGAACCCGGTCACGGTGGTCGCCGATCCCGACGAGTGTTCGTTCCAGTTCGACCCGGTCGGCAAGGCCAAATTCACCAGCTCCTGCGACCTGGCCAAGACCGTGCTGGCGAAAAGGGCCATCCCCTACAAGAACGAGAAGGCCGAACCGGGCACCGTCGCGCAGGTGCGCATCGGCGACAAAGTCATCCCAAGCTTCGAAGGCACCGGCATGCCGGCCGCCGACTTCAAGACCCGCAACGACGCCTTCGTCGCGACCCTCGGCACCGCCCTCAAGGACGCCGGCTACCCCGAGAAGGCCGATCCGGCCAAGACCAACTACCCGATGGTGCTTTTGCTGCTGACCATCCTGGTGATCTACGTGACCATGGTCTACGGTCCGATCGCCGCCTGGCTGGTGGAACTGTTCCCGGCGCGCATTCGCTACACCTCGATGTCGCTGCCTTATCACATCGGCAACGGCTGGTTCGGCGGGTTCCTGCCGACCGTGGCCTTCGCCATGGTCGCGGCCACCGGCGATATCTACTATGGGCTGTGGTACCCGATCGTCATCGCAGTGATGACGGCCATCCTGGGTACGTTCTTCCTGCCGGAAACCAAGGACCGGGAGATTCATCACACCTGAGCCCTTGAATGCACGCAAACATTGTAGGAGCCCGGCTTGCCGGCGAAGAGGCCCGGAAGGGAGATGCTGCACTGTAGGAGCCTGGCTTGCCAGCGAAGAGGCCCGAAAGGGCAAAGCAATATTCAAGGCCGTCTTCGCCGGCAAGTCGGATCGCCGCCTGTTCAAATGGCATTCCCCTATTTCAAAAGTGCTGATACTGGCATCAATACCGTGCCCCACAGCCCAGTCGCAGCCGTACCGCCACTGAAGATGAATTGCGCTCCAGCACCGCGCTGGACGGCCTGCGTCCCGGCACAGATGCCTAGCCAAGGCGAAGCGCAGCCAGGATGCCCCAGCATCACATCAAGGTTGCACAACCCCGTCTTATGGATGGACATGGGCACTTTGGACAACACGCTGGCCACGGCGACAGCCCGTTGCGCGTTGATACCCACTCGCCAAACCCGCTCGATCGATGTCGATTCAAGCGGCACCCAATCAAGGGCCTGGCGCGTGGCATATAGCAGGTCATCGGAGGAGGGCGTGCGCTCTTGCTCCGGGCGGTGAAGATAGGCCATGGGAGCTAAGGTGGTTTGCGTCAGGCGGTTGCCAAACAACAACCCGACGGCGGCTTCTGCCTTGCCTTCAGGCTGCTGCGGTGCAAACTGCACGGCCACCACCAGCAGTAACGCCCGATCGCGGATACGCTGGTCGAGCCACTGGTCCAGTGCAGTCAGTCCGCTGCCATCGACAGGAGAGAAGGGCTGGCGAATGCCGGATTCGCGCCACGCCTGTTGCCAGACCCGGCGCCACTGGTTCTCCGGCAAACCGCTATCGACGTCCAGCAACAGGGCCAATGGTTGGTCAGCCGGTAACTGCGCCAACGTGGGCGCCAGGTCGGCGAGCGTCTGTGCCCAAATACTCAGCAACAGCGCTTCCGGATTTTCATCTGCATCGCAGGATAAACAACTATGGCGAAGTGTTGTTCCATTCATCCTGGACACTTGGGACTTCAGCGCATTCGCGCCACCCAACAGAGCCTCCAGTTGCACTAACGGCTCATCGCCGGGTTCTTGAAGCGCCGTCTGCAAACTCACGCCCAACACCTGTTGCGAGCGACGCCCCTGACGAATCTTGCGGATCAGGTCTTCTTCACGAGCTTCATCCCAACCCTCGGCGGCACCATGCTCGCCGACGTATAACAGCGCTCGCCCGAAACCCAGCACAAACCAACCCAGGATTGGAAAGACCAAGGCAGCGCGCCAGAACTCCGCAGGCCGTTGAGGTAAGGTTTCGTCGCCGAGCAACAGCGTTCCTCCTGTGCCCAGCAAACAGAACAGTAACAACAGGCCGAACCAAAGTAAAAAACGAGGTGGTTGAGGGCGCAGTGCGGGAGCAGGGATTTTGTCCAGTCTGATTGGCATGTTTTCACCTAACTCTCTGAAAAATCAATTGACTTGCACTGTGTCCATTTTGTGATTTTTTTCATTGTTGTTTGATATGAAACCTTGCACCATCCACCCCACGAATCCTCCGCTAAAACTTTGTCCCCCTTAATTAAATACATATTTGGTGCATGCTGCAGCAACGGCTCCGAGCCGCCCTCATAAAGAAATGCTTTTTCCAAAATGGAGCCGGCGATTACTTCGCCAGTAAGGATGGCGTGAAATAAAGGCGAACTTACCGTTTCCTCAACACTTTTTTTGTCTTTATACGGATACACATATGTTGTTCTCCCTTGCTTATCCATATCATCTCCACCCAAATGAAAAAAACGAGTGAGCTTTTTGTCCAGAAGTAGAGTATCCGCCTCCAATCTAAAAACACTAACATTGTAAATATCGCTTGCCGGATCCCACGCCCTTGGTATCTCCATGCGATGTACGACGAACAATAGTTCTACTCCCCCCTCACCAACGGGAAGAAAAAATACGTCAGTGATTACTCCTTTCGTACCCAAGTATGGGAACTCATAAACAAGCTTTGGGCTTTCAGATGGAATAACTGAATAAAGGGATATTCCATCAGGCTTACGGGTTATTTGTGCATTTGCTTGCAAATCTGTTTTTGTGTAGACAATACATGCATTCACCCTATCTACATCCATAGAGCTATAAGCTTCCCGAAGACCAATGCCGCTGCATTTATTCGCGCCGGATATCTTTGTTTTGCCAAGCTCTACTGTTTGTATGCCTTGATACGCATCGTCGGTTAAATAATCTAACCCAGGAAGGTCGCAATTTTTATTAAAAACTTTTTCGCCTTGCTTTCTGGCGACAACTTTGTAGCCGAAGGAGTTAAGGCTTTCGAATGAATAAAGGTGTTCGCCACGTGCGAAGCGAAGAGCGACCCCGGTACTTTCAGAATTACTCGAATTGTAAATTGTGAATATTCCCTTTGGTGGTATTTTTTGCTCTGGATACTGCAGTTCTATTCTTGCCGGACCAACACCGTAGGACGGTTTTCCAAAACGATACTGTACATACCCACTGGTAGGGGATGTGTTAGCCTTCGCGCAAATTGAAGCAACCTTCCCCAAGTAGTTGTCTTGATCCAAGCTGGGGTTGAATGCGCAGCTAATGTAAATATCCTCACCTTTTTCGCATAATGTTGAGTTTATGTCCACGTATCGATCCTTTGCCCAAGACTTAAGATTCACAAAAGATGCAATAGCCAAACAAGCTATCAGTATTTTTTTCAATTTAAAGTCCCTTTTCTCAATAGATCAACAAAGTGTTCCCTTCTATCTGGATGGCTCGTCGTGTGTTTATTTACAATAGTGGTTATTGAATCCACAACCTCTAAAGCGCTACCTTCATCTGCTATTTTATATAACTCATTATTCAGCCAAAAACTCGCTGCCGATCGAACCGCATATTTTACCTCCAGCAACAAGTCAGGGTTCACAACAAAATCTACACGATCGTTTGGCCACTGTGCCGAATACTTTGAGTGCCAACGTTGAAATAGTGTGTAATTGTGCAGCCCTGTCAAATGCTTCAAACCTCGCCCTCTATACCTCCATCCATCACCGCTTGAAATCCCTCGATTACCAAGTTCGGTACGCCCTCCATAGGCGCCATTAGCGATAGCCTCATAGTCGACTCGAGTCATAGGCATGCCGTTTTCTTTTATTTTTCCTGTCTTGATTTTGTATCCGTATCGCCTTGCTTCTTCCGGGTTATTCCGAAAGTAACTGAACAAGTCAATCAGCGTGCTGGCTTTATAGGCGAAATTCTCATCTGTCGATAAATCTTCCCCGGTTTCCTGTTTTATCTGTGCAAAAAAGTGAGTTCTTCGTAACGGAGTATCCAACTTGAAGAAGTCGAGATTTGCGTTTAACTCGTCAGCGATTTTCTGCAAATCATCGTATCGATCCTCACGAAGCATCGGATAAATGCTTCTCATGATTTCAAGGGAGAATTCAAATCGGTCACCACTAAAATTCCCCATCAAACCAACCGGATGAAAGTGATAGGCACTCCCCCACGAAGGCAACCCGACCTTTTCCGCGACGTCCCTCCACCACCCCAGCCCTGCGATCCGCTGCTTCTCCGCCAGCCAGTTCAAGTGCGGCGTCGAGCCGCTATGGCCGAGCAACTCATCCAGTGCGTCCCAGATCTTCGGTTGCTGAAACCACTCGCTTTCCTTGTACAGGATCATCTGCGAAATCGACTGCGCATGCGCCGGTAACTCAAGAGCCGCTTGCAGTTCAGTGGCTGTCATCTTGCCGTCGCGGTTGCGATCGATGATCGCGTACAACCGGCTTTTCATCGGGCCCTTATCGTCCTTTTCGGCGATGGGGCGATAACGCTCGCGTTGTGCGTCGCTGAAGCCGCCGACGGCGCTGAGAAAAGAAGC